>DMRR01000138.1 GCA_003455275.1 Bacteroidota bacterium
AAATATTGACGATTGCGGTTGAGCAACAAGAGTGGGAGAAAATAAATTGCATGCAGGAGTCCCCAAAAAATAAAAGTCCAGTTAGCGCCATGCCACAAACCACTCACCAGAAAAACTATAAATGTGTTTCTAATTTGTTTTCCTTTTCCGGCACGGCTTCCACCCAGAGGTATATATACATAATCCCGAAACCAGGATGTGAGCGATATATGCCAGCGGCGCCAGAACTCTGAAATGTCTCTGGAGAAATATGGAAAAGAAAAATTTTGCATAAGCTCGAAACCAAAAAGCTGTGCTGTTCCAATCGCGATATCAGAGTAACCGCTGAAGTCACCATAAATCTGAAATGCAAATAAAACTGCGCCAAGCATGAGGGTGCTTCCGCTTTCGCCGGAAGTGTTATTGAAAACTTCATTTACAAACACAGCGCAGTTATCTGCTATCACCACCTTCTTAATCAAACCCCAAAGAATGCGGCGCATACCGTCCGTGGCTACAGTGTATTCGAAATTTCTTGCGCGCAAATACTGCGGCAGCATATGCGATGCGCGCTCAATAGGTCCAGCAACCAGCTGCGGGAAGAACGAAACAAATGCAAAATAAGTAATCGGATTATTCACTGATTTTATTCGGCGCCGATAAACATCAATAGTGTAGCTAAGCGCCTGAAATGTGTAGAAACTTACACCGACCGGCAATACGATTGAGAGCGACACAGGCTGAATGTGTCCTCCAAAAAATGTAAACGCATCCTGAAATGATTGAGTGAAAAAATTAAAGTATTTGAAAAAGCCGAGAATGCCAAGGTTGCCCAGTAAACTCAATCCAAGAAAAAATTTTCTTCGAAACAGGTTTTCAGTTTTGTCGAGCCGAATTGCTACCAGATAATCTATGCCCGCACTCGTGAGCAGCAGGAGAAGAAAACGCCAATCCCACCATCCATAAAACAAAAAACTTGCGGCAACTAAAAATAAATTTTGAATTGTCAGCCATCGATTCAACAACCAATAAAAAGAGAATACAATTGGAAGAAAAATAAAAAACTCTACAGAGTTAAAAAGCATTTACCGTCAAAGATTAATGGTTACAAATTTCAAATTGACTAATCACGACAAGTATATAAATTCTCATTGGAGAACTTCTGTCAAAGTCTTCACAAACAATTAGTACTTTCACAAAAAAAATTACACCATGTTGAGCATTTTCAATTTAAAATCATTACCAGCGAAATCCCGCAACGCTGGAAAAAAAATTTTCTTTACCTCATCAACAATTATTTTGTTTTTGATTTTTCAATCATGTGGACAGAAGAATAATTCGAATGTAAAACTGACGCCTGAAATGGAAAATTTCATGAGCATGCTGGATGGAAAATACCAAAGCGTTGATGCCGCTATTCAAAAATACCGGAGCAGCGACACATTACGAACACAGGATATGGATATAAAAGATTTGCAAAACCCGGAAGTGCAGGATGGCAGAACCGATGGAAAACAAACCTGCTATGACCTCAAGGTAAATGACAAAGCAAAAGATTGTGTATATGAATTATGTTGGGAAAACGGGAAAATAATTTCAATCACAGATAAGACTGAATAATCAGTTGAAAGGCCATTTCTCAAATCAATCAGATTACTACGCCAGGTATCGTCCAACTTATCCTGATAATTTGTTTCAATACATTTCTTCGTTATGCAATGAGAAAAAGATTGTTTGGGATGCGGCTACAGGTAATGGTCAGGCTGCACGCTCACTCTCATCTTATTTTTTGAAAGTGATTGCAACTGATTTCAGCAACCAACAAATAGGAAATGCATTTCTTAAAGAAAATATTATTTATAAAATTGAAAATGCTGAAGAATGTTCAATTGAAACTTCAACTGTTGATCTGGTAACGGTAGCTACCGCCATTCACTGGTTTAACATTCCAAAATTTTATGAACAGGTTGAAAGAGTTTTGAAACCGGGAGGCGTGCTCGCCGTGTGGAGTTATGCGGGATGCACCATCAATACTGAACTAGATAAGCTAATGAATGTATTTGCTTTTGATTTTCTTGCCAACTATTGGCCGGTTGAAACTCAAATGAACTGGAAAGATAAATATGTACATCTCCCTTTTCCATATCGATTAATTGATTCGCCAGATTTTTTCTGTGAGACAGAATTTTCACTCAAAGATTTAATTAATTATATGTTCAGCTGGAGCGGTGTTCAGCAATACATTAAACAACACGGAGAAAATCCTCTTGAAGATTTTTACAAATCAATTATGCCTGCCTGGGGAAATGAAAATAATAAAAAGAAAATCCTGTGGGAATTGCTTTTCAAATGTGGAATGAAACCATATTAATTTCTACCACTCAGTGGGAACAGTGGCCAGCTTCGATTTTTTAATTTGAATTATTCCAACCCATTTGAATACTAAGATAACGGGATAAAGCGGATCAATTTGAAACCACTTCCTTCCAAAATTTGCAGACGAAGGATACATGTGGTGATTATTGTGGTAAGATTCGCCAAGCATTAGAATATCAACAGGAAATAAATTTTTTGAAGTGTTATCCTGTTTATAATCATCAGTACCATACTTGTGAGCAAACCAGTTGATGATTAATCCATGAAACGGCCCCATCATAAAATGAATGGGAAGAAGTAAATACAACCACCAATAAGGAGCGAAGTAGATGTAAAAGGCAACATAGAAAACACACCATGCGATTCTTGAAGCCCATGTGTGAGCCATTTTATCAAGCCATTTCCAATCAGGAAGGTTTTTTTGAAATCGTTCTTCAGCAGTGGTGCGTCCAAAGAAAAGGCGGGTATATATCACTCCTGTACTCCACATCATAGCCAGCATGTTTGGGAAATATTTTGGAGAGTGCGGATCTTTTTCGGTATCAGTGTAAGCATGGTGAGTTCGATGCAGGATTGCATAGGTACGCGGACTCAGGTACGAGCTTCCCTGAAAGAAGTATGAAAGAATATAAAAAAACTTTTCCCAAAATTTATTCATAGTAAATGCCGCATGCGAAGCATAACGATGATGAAAAAATGATTGGGTAAAAAGCGAAAGATACCAGTGACCGAAAAAGAAGAGAATGATGATTAGCATTAGTAAACTTTGACGCGAATGAACACTTTAAATTTTAACAGAAAGAAAAAATATTTTAACGCACCGGAAAATCAATGTCCAATCAAAATTTCGAATATTTAATGGATAAAAATTATTTCAGAAGACTAACATCTCCCTTCAGAATTTCGGTTTTTCCATTTTGGAAAATAATAGTTGCACAATAAACATAAACTCCTGTATTCAATTGAAATCCTTTAAAGCTTCCATCCCAGCCACTTTCAATATTATTACTTTCAAAAACCATTTCTCCCCAGCGATCGAAGACTTTTAAATTAAGACTTTCAATTCCGCTTCCATATACTCTGAATAAATCATTAAGCCCGTCATGGTTTGGTGTAAAAGCATTTGGAATAAAATAAAAAACCGGTGGAACAATAATCCAGGGACCGTGCACCACCGTGTCGGCGCATCCGTTCATCCCTATCGCAATCAGAGTTACATAATAGGATCCCGTGTCTGCGTATTGATGAAATCCCGATATGAATGTAGAAGTTGAGCTGTCTCCAAAATCCCAGTGATATGAAACAGCATTTTGAGATTGATTAGTGAAAAGAATATTGGAAGACGAAAGTTCAAGCGAATCCTGGAAACCAGGTGTGGCTGTAAATTCCGCCTGCACAGGGAAAGGAACATTAACAGCATTTGTCTGCGTGAAATTTGCACTACAACCAAACTGAGATACCGCAGAAATTGAAACATCATAATTGCCTGGCAAGTAAGTGTGAGTGGGGTTGGTGTCATTAGAAATTGCTCCATCTCCCAGGTTCCATGAAAGGGAAGAATATCCGGAAGAATTATTTGTAAAAAGTACAAGTGCTGAATCACAAAATTGAGTTAGCATAGTAGAAAAAGAAAGAATTGGCGCCGGCTGAACAGAAATCATTTGTGTGTCTGGAGCAATAGAACAGCCACCAACAATTCCATCTACGATTATATTAAAGTCGCCTGCGGTGTCATATTGAACTGTCCATGGTCCAGGGCTTGAGCCGCTAAGAATTGTTCCGGGTATTGAATACAAATTATAAGCAGCAAGAGGAACTATTGGTGAGGTCAGTGTAACTATCGTTGATTGATTTTTACAAATAGTATCTGGAGATACGGAAAAAGTTAATGATGATGCCGGAACAACTATCACCGAAATTGTTGCAGGTTGTGAGGTGCATCCGTTTAATGAAGCTGCCACTGAGTAATTTCCTGACTGGCTGGGAATAGAGTTAATGATTGAAGGATTTTGTTGTAAACTGGTCCAACCATTTGGTCCGGTCCAGCTAAACAAAGCCCCGGCAGCGCCTTGTGCAGTCAGGTTGAGTGTTCCGCCCTCGCATACCGGAGAATTACTTCCCGCAATCGGAATAGCGGGGGCCTGATTCACAACAACATTAATTGTAGCTACCGGGCTTGTGCATCCATTAAGAGTTACGCTTGCTGAATACAATCCGCTGTTTGCAACAGTCACAGATGTAATAACAGGATTTTGTTGAGTGCTTGTCCAGCCATTTGGTCCGTTCCAAATTATTGTTGCTCCTAATGCAAATGTGGAGGTCAGATTTAAATTACCTCCTTCGCATATTGGGCTGTTACTGGCAAGCACAGGTGCAACTGGAAGTGGAAGTAATGAAATATTTATACTGTCAGTCGTGGTGCATCCATTCAAAGTTACAGCGCACCAGTAAGTACCCGCCGAATTTGCAAAATCAGTATTTCCGGTTGAGTTATCTTGCCACAAATAGGTTGCACCTACTGTGGTTGCATTTAAAACAATTGAGTTCCCCGTACAGAAAGAGGTATCATTTCCAAGATTTACAACCGGAGGAAGATTTACATGAACCGTAGTGTAAACAGTATCAGAATTATTCCAGGTCATATAAGTGGTTGTTGAAACCGGTGAGACTGTTAAAAAACTATCAGTACTCAGAATGGTATTTTGATTCAAGGAATCAGCCCATTGATAAGGACCGCCTCCGGTTGCAGTAAGAGTTGTGCTTTCACCCAAACATAACATTGTATTACCTGTAACATTCAATGTTGGGTTTGTTGGAATTACAAACACATCATCGACATAATAATAGCCCCACATTAAACCTGAAGCATTCTGAACAGAAATTAAAGTATTGGCATCGTTATAAAAATTTCCAATCGTAACAAAATTCTCACCGCCAACAGCTGTATAAGTTCCAGAAATCAAAGTCCAATTTGTCATATCAGTAATCAGATTTCCGGCTCCGTTATCAACCTGAGGTGTGTAGGTATTCATTGCAGAATAATTACCAATCCAGGTTGGGGCGGCAGCAGAAATGTAAACTCCAAAATGATCAGTAGCATATTCAAAATTATCAGAGTAGCTGACGGAAACTCCAACACTATATGTTTGGCCTGCAACCAGAGGAGTTGTAAGTTGAGCTGTAAGATATTCACGAACTTCAATTCCGCCGCCGTAATAAGTAATCATTCCATAATAGCCATTTGGTGATTGTGGTACCTGAAAGCCGTAAAAATTATTTGGAGCTCCCTGCTGTCCACCGGCATAGCACGCATTCATATAATCAGGAGTGCCGGTTTGCCCGGTCGGAACAAACCAGGGAGGAGTTATTACCTGACTAGAGCCAGATGGGCAAACAGAATAAGAGTCAAAGCCACTATTGGGAACAAGATTTTGCGCAACAAGAATTTTAGAAAATGAAAAGATGAAAAAAAGTATAATGGTTTTTCTCATGATTCAAAAATAATAATATGAAATGCTGAAGTGATGAATTTACCTTGCAGATATTACCTCATCACAATTATTAAGGTTCTATTTAATTGTCTGCACTATTTTAGTTTTCATTCTTACAGCAATCCAGGAATCTTTCACCTTTAGCTTCCAGCTTTGAAGTTCGTTTAAACGGGTAATTGAATTATTGAAATAAAAATCTTCTCCTGAAATCGCGCTCGCTTCTATTTTATTTTCCAGTTCATTAAAAGGAATTTCAATTAACCTCCCTCCTGCTTCGAATAGCATTTTACCTCTGTCAAGTAATGAAGTCTGAAATTGATTTTCAAGTTCACGAATAAATTTTACTGAAGAATCAATGCTGCATCCGCT
>DMRR01000243.1 GCA_003455275.1 Bacteroidota bacterium
CCCGCATATTCTGCACAGTTCCATTCACGCCAAACTCAATGGCCACAGTAACTGCAGAGGTTCGGTAAAAAACGCCCTGCACTTTTCCATACACATTCAGCAATAGATTTTTCCTGTTCAGCATGTTTAGGTTTTCAAGGGATTAGTATGGATATAGTATTGATTCTCGAATTATTAAAAGATGAATTGAAAGATACAATCTGAATAATTTTTACAAACACAAAACACTAACAAACCTATGACACCACAACCTAACTACTTTGGAAATCTTGCTCCAAAGTTTAACAACTCGCTAAGGTCTAGTAATTTTTCAGACTCAAGAAATCCAATGGGTGGATTAAAAAATTATGTCGTTTTAAAATCATTCAAAGAAGGAGCAGTTGTTATTCCTTATGACCGGATTGTTCGAATCGAGGCAGCAAAGAGTTACTCTATGTTTTATTTTGCTGACGGGCAAAGATTTTTTAGCTCACATAATTTGAGTTATCATACAAAGCAGCTTGATAATCGATTCTTTCAGCGCATTCATAAATCTCATATCATTAACCTCACACAGGTTAAGGAAGTGCTGAATGATAAGGTTAAGAAAGTGATTCTGCAGGATGGAAGCTTGATTGAGGTTTCAAGAAGAAAGGCCTCAGGATTTTTAAGGATGTTCCGACTTCTTTCTGCATCCTTGGCTTAGTTTTCAAGATTTAAACAAAGACGATTATTAAATTAAATGTGAGCTTGCTCATTTTTTGAGCAAGCATATTTACAATTCAAAATCGTTACGCAGTTAAATAGCGATTCATAATTTATATTTCTCTAACCTAATTTTTTATTGTGATTATACCTTCAAATTCAGACCCGGGCGAACCCCGCGATAATGTAATTAAACCTGAAATAAATCAAAGTCAGAATTTGAATGAAGAAATTTGCAGAAGCACCATTCGGCTTCGATCATTTAAAGATGGCGAACTAATTATTCAGTGTAATCAGATTATTCGAATTGAAGCCGCTAAAGCTTATTCATATTTTTATCTGACTGGTGGAAAAGTGGTTTAAAGTTCTCGTAACTTAAATTATCATATAAAGGTCTTAGACACGCGATATTTTCTTCGACCTCATAGATCTCATATCGTAAATGTTCTTCATGTTGCTAAACTATTAAGCACTATTCCAAGAAAACTGCAAATGGATGATGGTAGCGTGATTGAATATTCTAGAAAGAAAGCAGATGAAGTAGAAAGCAAATTATCCAATCTGATTCCGGGCAAAAACTGATCGTCGTACCTTTATTTATTCAGTATAGGTTGTAATTGAAGAAATTTTCTTATTGCGGATCATAGGAACTGAACTCGCAATAATTCCAATTCCCATTACTGTAACAAATACTAAAATAAAATCGCTGACTTCCATTTTCACCGGATATGCGCTTACCACAAATGTTCCGCCGCCAATTTCAATTAATCCAAAACGCTGTTGAAGCAGTATCAGAATTATTGAAAGCATGAATCCTGCAAAGCATCCTACCAGCGAAAGAAGTATTCCATCAAAAAGAAAAATTCTTTTTATCACAGATTCATTGGCACCCATAATTCTGAGAATGCTAATATCTTTTTTCTTATCAATAATCAGCATGCTTAGTGAGCCAATAATATTGAATGCTGCTACAATTAATATAAAGGTCAGAATCGCATAGACCGCCCACTTTTCGGTTTTCATAATCGCATAAAGAGTTTTGTTTTGTTCATATCGATTCAACACTTCGAAATTTTTTCCGCAAACATTTTGTAGCGCCTCAATCACTTCGTCCTCATTTGCGCCGGGTAAAATGGAAATTGAGATTGAAGAAAGTTGTGTAGGTTTCTGCAAAAGAGTCTGCATAAATTCAATTGGAACAAAAACATATTCCATATCAAACTCTTGTTGAATACTGTAACTCCCTTGCGGGCGAATGATCTGGTGGTTAAATGCTTCTTCAGGATTAAGTACATAACTGATTCCTGTTTTCGGAATGTAAATAGAAAGCTGACCAAATGGATCATCATAATTTATTCCGAGCGATTGTTCAATTCCTGCTCCTACAATCGCATATGGATAAGCGCCGCTTTCCAACATGAATTGGCCATGAAACATACTTTGGCTCACCTTATTTACCTTGGTAAAATTGCTATCCACTCCACGCACGGTTGCGATGAATTGATTGTCGCCATATCGAAGCAATGCTTTTTCTTCTAACTGAAAACAAGCAGCCTTTATTCCCTCGATTTTTTTTATTTCATCAAAATGTACTGAACGCTCATCAAAAAATTTTCCTTTAACTGGTGTTATCAGAATTTCAGAATAAAACTTATCATAAAGATTAACAACCAGTCCTTCAAAACCATTGAATACTGATAGAACTAAAATCAACCCCAAACTCCCTACCATCATTCCCAGCATTGAAATCATGCTGAGAATATTAATTGCCTGTGTCGATTTTTTTGAAACGAGATAGCGACGCGCAAACAGAGCCGGAAGATTCATTGCAGGATTACTTCTTTATCTTCTTAAAAATTTCTTCGAGGCGAAATACATTATCGAGAGTGTCATCTAATTTAAAATGCAATTCAGGAATTCTACGAACTTGATTTCGTATTTTATTTCCAAGCAAGCCGCGCAATTCATGACTCATTTCATTTATTCCATCCAATACTTTTTCAGCATCCTTTATATTAAATATGCTAACAAAAATTATTGCTTCGAGCAAATCAGGGCTTAGATCTACCTGGGTAATTGTAACCATGCCGCCTTTTTGTATCCCGATATTTTTTTTCTGAAAAACACTGCTCAGCTCTTCGCGAATCAACTCTGAAATTTTTTTCTGTTTAATACTGCTCATGATCTTACAAATGTAATTTCTGATTCAGAGAGAAATCCAAATTCATTCATCTATTTTTCGCCCTGCATTTTCACCCCAATTGGAAAAAAAATTATCAGAAGAAAAATTGATTGAATTGCTTCGCAAAGGAGATCAATCTGCTTTTACTTACTTATATAATAATTACAGTTCTACCTTGTATGGTGTTTTATTAAAAATAATTTCAGACGAAGAAATTGCAGCTGATGTTCTTCAGGAATCAATGGTAAAAATCTGGAAAAATTTTACGATGTATGATTCAACAAAAGGAAGATTGTTTACCTGGATGATAAATATTGCGCGCAACATGGCCATTGACAAAATGCGTTCAAAGTTTTATAAGCAAAGCAGCAAAACCCTAAACATTGAAAAGTCCGTAAGTTGGGTGGATCGGAATAAGCAAACAGAATTTAGGCCTGAACATATCGGGTTAAGGCAATTGGTAGAAAAGATGAAGCCGGAATTAAGGGAAATTCTTGACCTGGTTTATTTCAATGGATTTACACAGGCCGAAACCGCTGTTGCTCTCGATATCCCACTCGGAACGGTGAAAACAAGAATGCGTGCAGCAATAAATCAATTAAGACAATTAGTTTAAATAAAGTGGAATCAAAAGAACTCATAGAATCAGGTTTGCTCGAATTGCATGCAGCTGGCGCCCTCGAAGGAAATGATCTGCTATTAGTTGAGCAAATGATTCAGACGGATGCAGAAGTAGCAGCAGCTTATAAAAATATTTGTGAGTCATTGGAAATATACTCTTCACTTCACGCGGTTTCGCCATCTGATACTTTGAAAGAAAAAATACTGAATGAAATTTTTTCCAATCAAAAAAATATTATTCCGATTCAGCGGGGCGGAAGCATCGCCTTCTGGCAATATGCAGCTGCCGCAGCTGTAGTTCTTTTTGTCCTTAGCAGTTTTGCCGCTTTTTACTTTGCCGGAAAATATTATTCAGCGGGCGAACAGCTGGCTACTGCAGAAAAACATTTTGAGTCGCTTAATAATCAAATGTCACTTGTGTTAAACGATCAAAAAAAGTTGCGCGAAGAAATGGATATGATCAATGGGATGAATACTATGAAAGTAAAACTGAATGGAACAGACCAACATCCGGGTATGGAGGTGCTGGTATATTATGACTTGGATTCAAAACATATTATGCTCGATTCCGGAAATCTTCCCGCACTTCCGGATAGTTTGCAGTACCAATTATGGGCTATCGCAGGAAGTAATGTTTCTGATGCCGGAGCCTTCAGTTCTCATTATGCATCATCTGAAAGTTCAGTTGAGAGAAAAATATATTTTCTGAAATCAGCTACAACGGCTGAAATGTTTGCCATCACAATTGAGAAATTCGGTGGAAGCCCGACTCCCCACACTGATAAAATGGTTGCGGTTGGAAAAATCAAAATTTGATTTTCAATCCTGCTGCTCACTTGAATTGTTATAGTTGAATTTTAATTTCACACCAGATGAAAAAAATTCTGTGGCTGGTTAGCTGGTATCCCAATCGCTTTGATCCAACCAGTGCTAATTTTATTAAGCGACAGGCAGAAGCGGTTTCAAAATATGTGAAGGTCCATTTGTTATATGTTCATGCAGATGAAACAGGCACAATTAAAAAAACTGAAGAAGAAAATTTTCAAGTTGGAAACCTGACAGAAAAAAAAATTTACTACCGATCAAATTCAAAATATTTCTTTGGAAAAATTCTTTCGGTTAAACAATATTTTTCTCTTTCAGAAAAAAGTATAAAGCAATATTTTTTAGAAAACGGTAATCCGGACTATGTGCATGTTCAGGTTCCTATTCGGGCAGGATTGTTAGCCATGAAGATGAAGAACAAATTCAATATTCCATATGCACTGACAGAACATTATGGAATTTATAATGATGTGGCGGAAGATTCATGGAACAGAAGAAGTAAAGTGTATCGCAATAGTGTTAAAAAAATTATTGCTGGTGCTGATCCCCTCATTTGTGTGAGCAGACAATTAGGACAGGAAATGAATGAACTTGTTTTGAAAAAAGATTTCATAATGATACCGAATGTTGTGGAGTCGTCCGTGTTTCAATTCAATGAAAAGAATAGTCGCGGTGATAAATTCCGTTTTATACATGTATCAAACATGTCGGCTTATAAAAATGTCGAGGGAATTATTGAAGCCGCTAAAAACCTTGCACAATCCCGTTCTGATTTTGAATTGCGCCTGGTAGGAAAAATTCCAAAACATATTTTTCAACTAGCTGAACATTCCGGCTTACTTGATAAACAGATTTTTTTCACAGGAGAAATTCCTTATCACAGAGTAGCAGATGAAATGAACGAAGCAGATGCTTTCATTCTTTTTTCTAAGAGTGAAAGTTCATCATGCGTGATTCAGGAGGCGCTCAGCTGCGGATTGCCGGTCATTACTACTCCGGTCGGAATTGCTCTTGAAACCATCAACGCTTCAAATGGCTTGCTGACTGAACTCGGGAACACAAGATTGCTTACGGTTAAAATGAATGAACTCATGAACAGTTATTCTCAATTCAACAGAAAAAGAATATCTGAAGAATGGAACCCGCAATTCAGTTATGAGATTTTGGGAAAGAAAATTGCCGAACTCTACAAATAATAAATTCATTCGCTGCTTATAGCAGTGATGTCATAATGACCGCTGTAAAATTTTTCTTCGCTCATTACAGGATGAATGATTTTATAGCAATTGGAATTGAACCATCGCATTAAATCAGAAACAGAATCTCCGTGTGGTTTCATCAAATCATTATTGACTTCGAGGTAAAGTATGGGTTTGAATTTTTTTATCACCGTTTCGGCTCCTTTTAAAATTTTTAATTCAAAACCTTCAACATCGATTTTAATCAAATCGCAGTGCTCAAATTTTTCTTCTGAAAAAATATCGTCTAATGATTTCATCACCACAGCCTCTCCGGTTAATCCGATTGAATTCATTCCCGAGTTATGTTCATCATTCTTTTGAAGAAATGAATTTCCGCTTGTATCACCAAGCGCTACATTATAAAGCCGGATTCTATCCTTCAATTTCAGGTTCAGAAAAACATTCTGCGAAAGCTTTGAAAAATTTTCCCACGAAGGTTCGAATGAAATAATTCTCCCTTTTTCAGAAACAATTTTTGCAAAGTTTAAGGTGAGTTCACCCATGTTTGCCCCAATGTCAAGCACCGTCATATTCTCTTTCACAAGTGAATACAAATTTTCCTCATCATTGATTTTGTTCTTAAAAAATAAATTCCATTCGATCCAGTTGCTCAGGTCCAGGTGATATACAATATCATTCCGTGATACTTCACGAACCGAATTTTTTTTATAATGAAAATGCTTCGGCATGCAGGCAATTGAAACCATATTCAACAAGGGAATTTTCCTTAATGCAAGCACAAATCTTTCACCTGCCGGGTTTGCAAAAATTTTTTTCAGGAAGAGAGGAGCAGCCAATTTTTAAAAGAAATGTGTTTTGTATGGATACCGGATTTCATATTGTTCTCTAACTTTCTTCTGTAATAATTCTCGCAATTGAGCAATGTTTTCCTTCCGGGTTGCTGAAATAAATACTGCATTGCTGTTGGTTTTTACCTGCCAGCTTTTGTTTAGTTCTTCCAGCAGTTCGATTCGAATATCGGGAGGCAGCAGTTCATCAAAATTTTTTTGTTCGTACAAATCCATTTTGTTAAAAACAAAAATGGTGGGCTTGCTTCCCGCATTAATATCACTGAGTGTTTCGTTTACCACACGGAGTTGATCTTCAAACTGAGGATGTGAAATATCAATAACATGAATTAAAATATCTGCTTCGCGTACCTCATCGAGTGTGCTTTTAAAACTTTCAATCAAATCATGTGGTAGTTTGCGAATGAATCCCACTGTATCACTTAAAAGAAAAGGCATTCGTTCCAAAACCACTTTTCGTGTTGTGGTATCAAGCGTCGCAAATAATTTATTCTCTGCAAACACATCACTCTTGCTGATAAGATTCATGATCGTGCTCTTGCCTACATTGGTATATCCTACAAGCGAAACACGAATCAATTCTCCTCTGTCTTTTCTTTGGGTGTAACTCTGTTTATCAATTTTTTCAAGCTGTGCTTTCAATAATGAAATCTGATGCTTTACAATCCTTCGGTCTGTTTCAATTTCTTTTTCACCCGGTCCACGCATACCAATTCCTCCGCGTTGCCTTTCCAGGTGCGACCACAAACCTTTCAATCGGGGAAGCAAGTACTGTAGTTGTGCAAGTTCTACCTGAGCGCGTGCCTGCGCGGTTTTGGCGCGACTGGCGAAAATGTCGAGGATCAGATTGCTGCGGTCAACAATCTTAACTTTCAGTTCACTCTCAATATTGTTGATCTGTGTTCCGGTGAGATCATCATCAAATATGACCAGGTCAATTTCTTTCTCGATCACATATTGTTTCAGTTCTTGCAATTTTCCAGAGCCAATAAATGTTGCGCTGTCCGGCGATTGCATTTTTTGCGTGAACCGTTTCATTGTTGTGGCGCCGGCTGTTTCGGCAAGAAAAGCCAGTTCATCCAGGTACTCATTGATCAGTTCTTCCTTCTGTCCTTGTAAAATAACGGCTACTAATACTGCCTTCTCTTTATGATGCAAATTGTTTTTAACTAAAGACATTAATAATTGATAAAAATAAATTACTTGATTCCGTATTTCTCTTTGTAAATTTCGTAAAGGTCTTTCTGTTTGTTATCGAGGTTTATTTCTCTTCCCTGAATGAAAGCATAAATGATGTTACTTGTTTTCATGTCAAGAATATCGCCGTCGCTCACAATGATGTTCGCATCTTTTCCTTGTTCAAGAGTGCCAGTAAGGCTGTCAATTCCCAGAATGCGCGCGGCATTAAGTGTAATATATTCAATCGCTTCTTCGCTCGTAATACTACCGTAAGCAACTGCTTCGCCACCGAGAAACGACAGGTTGCGCTGCTGCCAGAATCCATCCATGCTTAAACAAAAATCTACTCCGGCTTTTTTCAGAAGAGAAGGAAGGCGATAAGGCAAATCATAATCTTCATCATCGCTGCCGGGGAGAGATTGTATTCTTCCGAGAATAACTGAAACATGATTTGCAACTAAAATGTCTGCACACTTCCATGCTTCATTTCCTCCAACAATCACGCAAGAGATATTATATGACTTGGCAAAAAGAACCGCCGCTGTAATTTCTTTCACTCCATCTGCATGAATGTAAAGTTTCTTCTCACCACTAAACAGTCCTCGCATCGCTTCGAATTTCAAATTCGTATTTTCGTGAGAAGATGATTGCGCGTATGCTTTAGCTTCATCAAAAAAATTACGGATGTTTTGTATCTCATCAGAAAATTTTTCATTAACCCCAACGGTTCCTCCGTCTTCATTAAAATGATAAGTAGTGTAAGAAGGAAAATTAAGATGAATGCCTTCGTCGGTTTTGTATTGTGCATCTTCCCAGTTCCACGCATCGAGTTGAACAACTGAAGAAGCACCGGAAATAATTCCTCCCTGTGGAACAACCTGCGCTAATAAAATTCCATTGGAGCGAACCGTTGGAATCACTTTCGAGTCAGTGTTATAGGCAATAATGCTTCGGATGTTGGGATTAAAATCTCCCACTTCACTTGCGTCGCGTGTGGCGCGTGAAGCTTCTATTTCATTTAACCCTAGTGAAGTGTTGCAAGCAATCAATCCCGGATAAACCTGCTTGCCTGCGATATTGATGATCTTCGCATTTGATTGTGAGAGACGAATCGTTCTTGCATCAGCCACGAAAGTGATTTTTCCATTCTCAAATCCTATGGCTGAGTTCTCAATCACTTGCCCATTGCCGAGATAAGCGGTTCCGTTCATCAGAATGATGAGCGAATCTTGCCTGGGTGCAACGGGAATGGTTTGTGTGAATCCCTTCGAAAAGCTGAGGATGATAATCAGGAGAGAGAGCAGATGTGAAAATATTTTTTTCATGCGAGGTAAATGTAAATGAATATTCAACTTGTATTTCTCAAAGCATTCCTGTTGCTAATTACTTTAGCGCCATTCCATGCTACCGACCCAATCAATCTCCGATTTAAAAAAAAATCTGAAAAAGGATTTTTCTGCTTTACCAAAAGTGAAGCTCGCGTTGCTGGCTGATTCTCCTTCTCAATTATTGAATCAAACCATTCGCGGTTATGCATATTCGCTCGGTTGGAATGCCGAAGTATGGGAAGCGGACTTCAATCAGATTGAACGGCAAATCATGGATCCGCAATCGGAGTTGTATGAATCCAATTCTGAGTTTGTGGTTTTGTTTCCTTCGGTTCAAAATCTGAAAAAGAAATTTTACGCTCTTAGTAAGGAAGAAAAAAAATCTTTTGCTTCATACACTGTTTCTCATTGGCAAATGCTGATTGAAACTGTGCAACAAAAAATGAAATCCCTGCCAGACCGGCAGGCAGGCAAAATCATTTTACTGAATTATGCTGCCGATGA
>DMRR01000246.1 GCA_003455275.1 Bacteroidota bacterium
TGGGAAATGCTTATTTCAAAGGTGATACAGATTATGCAACTTCATTTCATTATTACAAAGAAGCATTGGTGATGTATCCAAACTATACAGATGCATATAAAAATTTAAAAACACTTTTGGTCAACTGGAAAGATTACCAGGCCCAAGAAGATTCAGTTCATAATTTTATTTATAAGTCGCCCGGCATGCCGGTTCCTTATTATGTCACAGGGTTAGTATATGAAAATATGAAAAAGCCCGATTCGGCATTATTGAATTATCAGATCGCGCTAAAAATTCTGCCGGAGTTTCCTGACGCACTTTTTAAAATAGGAGTTTGTTATGGAATGTATTTCAACAAACTCGATTCGGCAATTTACTTTTTGGAAAAAGCTAAAAAAGTGGACCCGCTTAATGCAGAAATTTATGAAAACCTTGGAACTGCCTATGGCATGAGCCGGAATGTAGATGCCGCTATTTCTGTGTTGAATCAGGGAATTCAAATGTTTCCAAATAATTCCCGTCTTTATTTTAATCTAAGTGTTGCTTATCGAAGCGCCGGAAATAATTCGATGGCTGATGATTGCCTTGCAAAATCAAAATCGCTTGAACAGAAGCTGGATGTAGCGCAATAGCTTCTGTAAACCACTGGATTATATTTCTTGCACACCCTTTGCCTAGAGACCATTAGTTCAATTAAAATTTATATTTTATGAAAAAGATTTTTCTACTCTTTCTGGCAGTAACTCTTCTTGATTCATGCAGCAGCATTCAAAAAGAATTGCGTAAAGGAAATTATGACGATGCATTTACAAAGGCACTTCGCCGTGTTCGTAATAATGAAGGCAAGGATAAATACGGGTTACTTCTTGAAGAGGCATATGCAAAAGCTTATGCGCGTGACATGCAGCAAATTAATTTTTGGAAGAAGACCGGTAATCCTGTTTACTTAGAAAATATTTATAACACACTCGATGGAATTCGTCAACGATACATTTTGGTTTCTCCCGTGTTGCCAATCCATATTACAAGCAAGAACCGTGATGCGGTCTTTCAAAATATTAACGACAATGATTTAATAGATGCTAAAACAAAGGCAGCAGAATATCTCTACACACACGCCATGAAATTGCTTGAAACAAAAAACCGTTTCGATGCACGCGATGCATACAATGAATTGCTGCGCACTAATGAGCTCTATCCAAATTTTCGTGACACAAATGCACAGCTGCAACGAGCCTATGAAGCCGGCCTTAGCCATGTTATACTTCAGGTTGCCAATCTTTCAGAAACTGTTATGCCTGTTGGATTAGAAAAGGAACTCACCACTATTGATCTGATTGGTCTGAATTCTTTCTGGGTGAAATTTGATGAAAAGGCTGATACTTCAGTTTATTACGGTTATCGTGTTCTGGTAAAACTTAGCAGAATCGAAGCCGGCCCGGAGCAGGTATTGAAGAATAAATACACTGATTCTAAAAAGGTAGAAGATGGCTGGGAATATGTGCTGGATGCAAAAGGAAATGTAATGAAGGATAGTTTGGGTAACGACATTAAAACAAAAAAGTATAAAACAATTTCATGCGATGTTATTGAAACCGTTCAGAAAAAAGAATCGACAATTGGAGCAGTGGTTCAATTCTTCACAGCAAATAATGAACTGATACAGTCTGTGCCGGTAAGTTCCGTAGCCAATTTTCAATATATCAGCGCTACTGCGATTGGAGATTTGAATGCACTGAGTGATGCAAGTCGCGCCAAGCTGCAACACACACTGCCAGCTGCATTTCCAATGGATACAGATTTAATCATGCAAGCAGGAGAAAACCTAAAACCGTTTATTAAAAGCGCAATTTCATCATATGTAACTTTATTAAGATGAAATTGTGAATCAGCAAAATGACTTTTTTTCTTTGGAAAAGATTTGATCTTGAATAATTTCTTAAGAAATATTTCGTTGGATAATATCAAATTGTTTCATGAAGTATTCAATTCGTGCTTCAGAGTTTTTGTACCGTGTTATGATTCCCCTGTTCTTGTTTTCCAATTGCGCTGAAATAAGTGGCACCGGAAAAAATAAGACCGCAACCGAGGAGCAAATTAACATTCTAGATACAGCGCGCCTTGCGAAATATGGAGAGAAGGCATTAATGTTTTGTTCGCAAAAAAAATTTAACACTGATTTCTGTTTCATTGCCGATATGAGTGTTCATTCAGGAAAAAAAAGATTTGCAGTCTGGAATTTTAAAACCAAAAATATTTCTGCTTCAGGTTTAGTGACTCATGGCTGCGGAGCAAACGGCTGGCAAACCACTGATTCTAAAACCAAACCTGTTTTCAGTAATATTCCTGAAAGTCATTGCTCTTCACTTGGAAAGTATAAAATCGGTGAGCGCGGCTACAGTGTTTTTGGAATGCATGTGAAATATCTTTTGTATGGGTTGGATTCAACGAACTCTAATGCCTACGACCGCACAATTGTGCTGCACTCATGGGAGATAGTTCCGGATGATGAGCTTTATCCTGAAGGAGCTCCGGAAAGCTGGGGTTGTCCGGCTGTATCAAACAATTTTATGATGAAGCTTGATACACTTTTATCTGCTTCTAAAAAACCCGTCCTTCTTTGGATGATTAGCCAGTAGAAATAATCTTTTCAATTTCCCTTGCAAAATGTTCATGTTCGAGTTGCTGAACTTTCTGTGCAATAGTTTGGGGTGAATCATTTTCATTCAACAATACTTCTGCCTGAAAAATAATTTTTCCCTTATCAAATTCTTCATTCACAAAATGAATGGTAATGCCTGACTTTTTTTCTTCAGAACTTTTTACGGCTTCATGAACTTTCATTCCATACATACCCTTACCACCAAACTTAGGAAGCAGCGCCGGATGAATATTAATAATCCGGTTGGGAAATTCTTTTATCAGCTCTGCTGGAATAAGCAACAAGTAGCCGGCGAGCACAATGAAATCGATCTGATGATTTCTTAATTCCGAAATCAGTTTTTGCAGTGAATCATTTTTTGAAATCAGGAACGAAGGAATTTTTTCTGCTGAAGCAATTTGAAGCACTTCCGCTTTTTCGTTATTACAAACAATGAGCGAAATTTCTGCAGATGAATTATTTCTGAAATGCTGAATTAGTTTTTGAGCATTGCTTCCCTTACCTGAAGCGAAAATGGCAATGTGTTTTTTGTTCATCACATTCCTAACTCAGTCACAAATAATTTCTGAAATAACTGAGCTGCATTGCTCAGTCCATTGAGCTTTTGCAATTCGAGCGAAGAGAAAATAAAATTTATCTGACCGCTCTGATTGGTTTTTGAAGCCATCACAGTGGAAGCGCCGCTCCATGGAAACAAAAAGTTAGTACTGATCTTTTTACCTATCAGATTGGCATTATAAATCGGAGTGGAACCCGTGATAAGATTGAAAGGTTTCACATTGCTGATGATGACAGAACTTTTTAAATCAGGATAACCGCTCTGTTGCGAAAACACACTGGAAGTATCTTGAAGTATCAGGGCAGTATCACTATAAGCTACCAGCGATTGAACAGGAGTGAAATCAAGAAAGGTCGATTGCTCATCAAAAGTAGATGAGACATAAACCGCCATAAAAAGTTTTCCGTTTGCATTGAAAAAATTATCAAGCGTTCGCTGCCCGAGTGATAGTGATTTCGAAGCATCATTACTAAACCAAACAATGTGATTAAACAAAGAAAAAATTCTCGACTGAGTAATGTTATCCGGAGCAAGCTGAGTATAAACGCCGCCTTGTTGTTGAAACAAATTCAATGTATCAAAATCAGCGACACCCGATGCGGTCAGGTTTTGAGAATAAAAAGTAAGCGCAGAGGCACTCTGTGCCGGTGAGGTATAAGCTTCCACCACAAGATTAGAAGAGTGTGGTTTCTTAATAAATATTTTGTAAGAAGAAATGAATGCCGATTTTGCTTCTGCTTTGTCCACTGCGCGTATGTAAAGAAGGTTAGTGTCATTCAAAATCATTCCGCTCATCAGGAACGGCTGTGCTGTCAAATCGTTATTGAGGTACACATTGCTTGAAGGAGAGGTTGTGGAAAATGTTGAGGCAATGAAGGTTGCGCTCGAAGCAATGACATCGATTGAGTAAGGCGTTTGAGCTGTATCATTCCAGCAGATTTCGTATCGTGAAAGATTTTCGTCGCCATCCGGATCCGTACCTTTCCAATAAAACCTGACAACAGGAAATGAAATAACCGGATTGTTGGTTGCAGAAATAAACTGAACGGAAGGAGGAGAATTTTTTATTGGCAATCCCAAATGCGCGGGAGTTGGATCCGGAGAGCCCAGATTGTCAATGGCCCGCACCCAGAATGTAAAATCAATTGTGTCTTTTCCGGGTGGAATCGTGAGAATGAAAGTGCTGTCCTGATTCGAAGTAAAAACCCAATGTGTTGAACTTGTAATCACGCTGTCAAAAGAGAATTCATATCCTTTTATAAATCCGTCGGCGTCATCGCCCCACCATTTCAATTCAACCTGGGCATTCATTCGGTCTGCACCAATCCGGATAATTGTATCCACCACCGTATGTGTTTCAGGAGTCAGATTGTTTTTAAGATTTCCTTTCAAATCAGTTTTGCATGAAAACAAAACTCCCCCATAAAAAATACATACAAGTATTAAAAAATATTTCTGCCTCACGGTTGCGAATGTAAAAAGGTAAACGAATGAAGGAATAGTGTTTATCTAATCAAACTGTTAAATGTTTGGGTTTATTTTTTCCTCACAATCATCAGTCCGTCGCGAATGGGGAGAAGCAATTGTTCAACACGCGAATCATTTTTTACCATCTCGCAATAATTCATTAGCGCGCGTGTGTCTTTATCTGGATTTGGCTCAACCACTTTTCCACTCCACAATACATTATCAGCAATGATGAAACCGCCGCTGCGCACTTTATCAAAAACAAGATTGTAGTAGTTTGGATAGTTGACTTTGTCGGCGTCAATAAAAACCAAATCGAAAACTTCAATCAGTGTTGGAATTATTTCGAGCGCAGAACCGATATGTAATTGAATTTTTTTTTCTAATCCTGCTTTCGCAAAATATTTCCGCACTATGCCTTCGAGTTCTTCGTTGATGTCAATGGTGTGAAGCACTCCATCTTCTGCCAAGCCTTCAGCCAAACAAATGGAAGAGTAGCCGGTGAAAGTTCCGATTTCAAGAATGCGCTTCGGTCGAAGCATTTGCGAAAACATTCTGAGCGCTGCACCTTGTAAATGGCCGCTGAGCATCTGCGGCATCAAAACTTTCAGATGCGTTTCCCGATTCAACTCACCTAATGTTTCTGATTCAGGTGAAGTAAAATTTTCAGCATATTTTTCTATAGATTCAGGAAGGAAATTCATTGACAGATTTTTTGCAATGATAATTTTTTAATAAAGAAATAATCTTCAATACGAATCATCATTTTACATTGCAACGCGAATGAGAAAATTGCTTACCATTCTTATTTTAGTATTCACCATTCGAAACGCAAGCGCACAATTGCTACCGCTTTTCGGAGGAACGCGCACGGGCACTACCGGTTTTCAATTCCTGAAAAATATTCCTGATGCCCGCGCCGCAGCAATGGGCGGCGCCATAATAGCAGAAGTAAATGATCCAAGCGCTATGCATTGGAATCCTGCAGGCATTACTAAGGTTGACACACAACATTTTCATTTCATGGCGGCGCAGTCAAGTTTTTTGGCCGGACTCAATCAGCAGTTGGTTGGCGGAGTTTATCGTAAGAACAGCGAAACTTTTTTTGGGTTGAGTTATATCGGATTTTATACCCCAATGATGAATTACACAACCGAGTTTCAACCCACCGGAACCGGTCAGACTTTTCGCGCCTATGACATGGCGCTTGGTGTTACACTCGGCCGTGTGCTCACCAGCAATTTTTCTTTCGGCATCACTGCAAAATATTTGAGAGAGAGTTTTTCGGAAGTGAGAACACAAAGCGGTGTGATGGATTTCGGATTTCAATACGAAGTAGGAAAAGCAAACACCCGATTTGCAGTATGCATAAATAATTTTGGATTTACCGCTGAGCCAAGGGGAACAGTTATCAGCACCACGCTGAATGGAGTGGATACAATTTCCGGATTTGAAAAAATTGCAGCGCCCGCCGTTTTTCGTCTCGGAATTGCCTGTGATCTGATGAAGAAAAAAGAAAATCGAATTACGATTGCAGGTCAACTCAATCATCCAACTGATAACAACGAAACCGTATCGCTCGGGGGTGAGTACTCCTGGAAAGAGAATTTATTTGCCCGCACGGGTTATGAGTTCGGACAGGATGAAGGCGGGCTTCCATGTTTCGGTTTCGGAGTAAAGTTCAAGCGCCGCTTTGGAATTGTTCAGCTGGATTATGGATTCAGTAATAAAAAATCATTGGGAGATATTCATCGTTTAACTCTTGGATTAAGTTTGTTCTAATGATGAGAAATTCATTTTTGATTTTAGTTGTTACAGGAATATTTTTCTCTTCCTGTGATTTTCTTTTTGGAAGTAAGAAAGATAAAACCA
>DMRR01000176.1 GCA_003455275.1 Bacteroidota bacterium
TCACTTGCATATGGCATTTCTTCTATGAGCGCATTCATTGTGCTACATATTGTTCAATCACAAACCAGAACACACGAGGCATCTGGATTCACCGGACTTGCACAAAAAAATAAATGGCTCGCTTTTGTGATGACCGTGAGCATGCTTTCGCTCTCAGGTATTCCGCTCACTGCGGGCTTCTTCGGAAAATTTTATTTGTTCTCTTCTGCAATTGAAGGCGGCTATGTGTTGTTAGTTTGTCTGGCAGTAGTGAATTCATTTATCAGCATCTATTATTATTTCAAACCTGTGATTGAATCTTATTTCAAAACTTCTCATACAGAAAATATCATTCAGATAAAAAATATTGAAACTATTTTGCTGATGATACTTTCAGTTGCAACAATTATTTTAGGATTAATTCCTTCGCTGATTCCTTCCTTATGAATAAAGTTTTAGTTCTGGGTGCCGGAAGATCTTCTTCAGCTCTGATTGAATACCTGCTCCATAATTCAACCAGGTTCGATTGGAGAATAACTGTTGCTGATACAGATTTAATAAATGCGAAGTCCAAAACTGAGAATCATCAAAATGGAATTGCGGTTCAATTCAACATTGACGATGAAGAGAACGCAAATAAAATTGTTAGTGAAAATGATGTGGTGATTTCTCTTCTGCCTCCTCATTTGCATGATAAAGTCGCGGTTCATTGTATTCAGCATAAGAAACACCTAATCACCGCATCCTATGTTTCTGAAAAAATGAAATCATTGAACCGGGAAGCTATTGAAAAAGGAATCTTAATTATGTGTGAATCCGGTCTTGACCCGGGCATTGATCATATGAGTGCAATGCAGATCATTGATGAGATTAAGGCCAAAGACGGAAAAATTATTTCTTTCAAATCATCTTGTGGCGGCCTGGTTGCTCCAGCATGCGACAATAATCCGTGGCATTACAAGATTTCCTGGAATCCGCGCAATGTCGTACTTGCAGGGCAGGCAACGGCACAGTATATAGATGACGGAATAAAAAAGTTTAAGCCTTATCATCGTCTTTTTGCCGAATCAGAAAAGTTGAAGATAAAAGGCCATGGAAATTTTGAATCTTACCCAAACCGTGATTCAATCTCATACATCAGCACTTATGGTTTAGATGGAATTAAAACACTGGTCCGATCAACTTTGCGAAAAGAAAATTATTGCTCTGCATGGAATGCACTTATTCAGTTAGGGCTCACGGACGATTCTTACAAGATTCATTCGAACGAAAAATTTACATATCAAGATTGGTTAATGGGATTTCTTTTGACTTCAAAAAAGAAAGAGTCTGTTTCCAAAACACTTTCAAGGACTCTCGGCTTAAAACATCATCACCGGATTATTGAGCAATTGCTCTGGTTGGGAATTGCAGATAAAAAGAAAATCGGTTTAGGAGAATTTTCTCCGGCGCAAATTCTTCAGCAGCTGATTGAAGAAAAATGGAAAATGAAAAAAAATGATCGCGATATGGTGGTGATGCATCATGAATTTATTTATCTGAATGGAAAAAAGAAAACCAAGCACACCAGTTCATTAATTATTGAAGGCGAAAAGAATCATACTGCTATGGCAAAAACAGTAGGCCTTCCGCTTGGAATTATTTGCAAACTGATTCTTCAAAATAAAATTTCATTGACAGGGGTTCACATTCCGATAATGAAGGAAGTGTACGAACCTGCTTTAAGTGAATTAAGAGATCACGGAATTATTTTCTCTGATCATTTTCAAGTCATTAATTAATTATCTACTCTCTGTAGCTTTTTCTGACCACGGAAAAATCCGTGCCCTTCCCTATTGCCGGAATTATTGTTAGTTCATTCATTTGTTGCATAACAAAATTCATAACCAAAAAAAATTTTAACCATGCCTACATTCGACGGATCCGAAGGAAAACAAATTTCAACTGCCACCGGCACAGGATACACCCATAGGTTTCAAACAAATTATCCAAACAATTAAAAAGCCTACTTCGTGGGCAAGGACCATATTAATGACTTGCTTGCACAGAACGATGCAATGGGTATCAGAATTTATCTCGGCGAAAATGTTTTGGATGACGGAAATGTTCATATTATGCCCGTACTGGTTGCTGCCAATTCAAATACCGATGATATTATCGGAATTGTGATTGATGATACCTGGCCATGTCCTCAATTATGCGATCCGCATAGTCCATTAATCTAGTTAATGCTTCTTTTCCTTTCGGTACTTTCTGAAATCCTTTTGGGGCTTTCTGTCTTAATAGGTCTTATCTTATTTCGTGTAATTGCAAAAGATATAATTCCATTAGTGGCATTGCTATTTCTGACTTGCATATTCGAAATGATAAGTTTCCTGTTAATGAAAAACGGAGTTCATAATCATTTCCTTCCCAATATTCTTACTCTAATTGAGTTCGATGTTTGCAGTTATATGCTTTGGTTATGGTTACGGGAAACAAAATTTTCAATCATTATTCCTTACCTGGCTACATTCTTTTCTCTCTTCTGGCTGATCACAACTTTTTTTGTTCTTAATTTTTCTGAGACAAATAATTACACCGGAATTATGCAATCTGTGCTGATGATTATTCTGGCGCTTGTACTTGCATTTCATATAACCAGGCGAACAAAAAGAAACCTGTTTACTCACTATCGGTTTTTAATTGCAATTGCGTGGGTCATGTATTTTTCAGTTACTATGATCGTCACTTCGCTCTCAGATCTTCTCTTGACAAATTACACGAACATGTTTAAAGTTGCCTGGGAAATTAAAGTCATTGCAAATACAATTGAATACCTCATCTTCGGCTATGCTATTATATGCAGCTCAGTGAAAGTGAAATCATCATTACCATCTTATCTGTATCGGTAACTGTATTTATTCTTACCGGATTTCTTCTGGTATTATTTAATTACAACTACCGACAGCGGATGAAGGAAGAAACCAGGCGGGCACAATTGATGATCCATATTCATGAAACCGAGCAGGAAAGAATTAGCTAGAATTTACATGCAGAAGTGGGGCCTGCATTATCGGCCATCAGAATAGAGCTTAAGGCTTTGGAAAAAGAATCGGATATTAATAAGCTGAAGCAAAACCTGAATACAACGGTTCATACAGTTGATAAAACATTTCAGCACATCAGAGAATCGATATCAAACCTTCGGCCCGTAAATCTTAATAATGGGTTAGAAAATGCTTTGATTAATTATAGAAATTTTATCAATGAATCATTCAGAAAAAATATTGAATATCATTTCGAAACCAACAT
This sequence comes from Bacteroidota bacterium, assembly GCA_003455275.1. Taxonomy (GTDB): domain Bacteria; phylum Bacteroidota; class Bacteroidia; order Chitinophagales; family UBA10324; genus CAXBPY01. The sequence goes on from DMRR01000176.1 coordinate 3,274, forward strand.
AGATGAACTGGATAATTGAATTGCAATTCAAATATTCAGAATCGTACAAGCGCTGTTGAATAACTCAGCACAACACAGTAAGGCCGAAAAAATCGAAGCCTTTTTTAGAATCGAACACGGATTTCTCAAAATCAATTTCTCAGATAATGGTGTAGGCTTTAACATAGATTCAATCTCGCATGGAATGGGATTAGAAAATATTAAAAACCGTGTTCGCCTGATAAAAGGTGAATTGGAATTCAGTAGCATGATTGGAAATGGTGTGAATTATAAAATTACAATTCCGGTGGATAAAAAATTTGAATGAATAATTAACCTAATTGCTCAATCATGCTGACAAAAAAAACTTCATTCCGTTTAGTGAATGTACTGATTGCCGATGATCATGAAATGTTTCGCCGTGGCGTGAAAATGACTTTAAAAAATATTCAATTCGTAAATGAAATTCTGGAAGCCGATAGCGGAAATGATGCACTGCAAATTGTAGATTCAAACCCAATTGATATTGTTTTGATGGACATCACCATGAAGGATGGAAATGGAATATCAACTACCAAAATTATTTCTGAAAAATATCCCGATGTAGGCGTGATTGCGCTGAGTATGCACGAAGATGAATCCAGCATTGTTAATATGATAAAAGCCGGAGCGCTTGGCTACTTGTTTAAAAACACAGATGAAGATGAACTTCGTGAAGCGATTGTTTGCGTTTACAATAAAGGAAATTATTTCACCCAAAATCTTCAGGATACCAATCAAAAAAAATGCTTGTAAAACAATTACTTCCGGCATCTGAAAACTTCATTCCAATGATAAGTGAGCGGGAAATTCAGGTTTTAAAATTTTTGTGTAAGGAAAAAACTGCGCTGGAAATTGCAGATATCTTAAAACTTTCGGAGCGCAAGATTCAAGGTTATCGTGAAAACCTTTTCAGAAAAATCAATGCTAAAAGCTTAATCGGTTTATATAAGTATGCCGTACTGAAGGGAATTTACGAAGAAGGTTAGCGCACTTTTGTTTTTATCAGCCGCGGTTACATTTACACTCCTTAAAAAAAAACCAAACCATGAAATCTTTCAGGCATTTCACGACTCTCCTTATTTTATTATTTTCAGTTTCCCTTCTGCATGCTCAAAACATGGTCGGGACAAAAACAATTCCGGTTGACCCCGATTTAAGAACAGGCAAACTTCCAAACGGGTTGACCTATTACATCAAGAAAAATACAAAACCTGAACATCGCGCTGAACTTCGTTTGGTAGTGAATGCAGGAAGTATGATGGAGACCAATGGTCAGCAAGGTCTTGCTCACCTGCTTGAACATATGTGTTTCAATGGAACAAAAAATTTCACCAAGAGCGGTCTGGTAGATTATCTCGAATCTATCGGAACTCGATTCGGTCCTGACCTCAATGCTTACACAAGTTTTGATGAAACAGTTTACATGCTGCAACTACCGACTGACACAGAAAAAATTTTCGATAAAGGTTTTCAGGTTCTTGAAGATTGGGCGCACTATGTTTCACTTGAATCTTCAGAGATTGACAAAGAGCGCGGAGTAGTGGTTGAAGAATGGCGCCTCGGTCAGGGTGCGAATGAAAGAATGAGCAGAAAATATTTTCCTGTTCTGTTAAATGCATCAAGATATGCCGACCGTTTACCTATCGGGCAAAAGGAAATTATTGAAACTGCTCCTTACGATACACTTCGAAATTTTTATCAAACCTGGTATCGCCCTGATTTAATGGCCGTAGTGGTTGTGGGTGATATTGATGTAGATAAAGTAGAAGCAATGGTGAAAGCTCACTTTTCTGAAATTAAAAATCCGGTAAATGAAAAACCCCGTCCCGTGTCGGTTGTTCCGGACCATGATGATTTAAAAGTATCTATCTGCACTGATAAGGAAGCCAGTTACACTGTAGCTGATGTTTATTTCAAAGCTCCGGTTCCGCAGCAGAAAACTGTTGATGATTATCGCAAT
>DMRR01000179.1 GCA_003455275.1 Bacteroidota bacterium
TTTTGCTTTCAGCTAAGTGAGAAAGAAACAACGCGATTCCAACAAGCGCATCTCTTCCATAATGAAGTTCAGGATAAATAACGCCACCGTTTCCTTCGCCGCCAATCACAGCGTTTGTATCCTTCATCTTGCGCACCACATTCACTTCACCCACAGCAGCGCCGCAATAAATTCCGCCGTGTTTCTCTGTAACATCACGAAGCGCGCGTGTGCTGGAAAGATTGGAAACAGAATTTCCATTTTTGTTTTTCAAAACATAATCTGCAACAGCTACAAGCGTATATTCCTCGCCAAACATGCTTCCGTCTTCACATACAAAGGCAAGACGATCCACATCGGGGTCAACCACAATTCCAAGATGCGCATTTTGTTTTTTCACCTCAGCAGAAATTGCGGTAAGATTTTCAGCGAGCGGTTCCGGGTTATGAGGAAATTTTCCGTCGGGAGTGCAATACATCTCAGTAATTTCATTCACACCAAGTGCACGCAGCAATTTCGGAACAGCAATTCCTCCTGTTGAATTCACCGCATCCACCATCACTTTGAAATTTGCTTTTGCAATTGCATCCTTCCTAACCAATGGAAGTTTCAAAATCATTTCGATGTGTTTGGCCATCCAGGTTTTGTCTTCAGCATATTTTCCAACTTTCTCCACCGGAGAAAATTCAAACTGCTCTGCATCAGCAATGGCAAGAATTTTTTTTCCGTCTTCGTCAGAAATAAATTCTCCCTTTGAGTTTAAAAGTTTGAGAGCATTCCATTGCGCGGGATTATGACTTGCGGTGATAACGATTCCGCCGGCAGCTTTCTCTCCCGCAACTGCAACTTCAACTGTTGGTGTGGTGCTGAGTCCGAGGTCGAGCACATCCATTCCCATTCCCATGAGCGTGGAAGCAACGAGTGCTGAAACCATTTGTCCACTCATGCGCGCATCGCGACCAATTACAATTCTGTTAACTGTCGAATTCTGCCGAACCCAAACTGCATAAGCAGATGCAAACTTTACAACATCAAGCGGAGTAAGATTATCGCCCGGCTTCCCTCCTATTGTTCCTCGAATTCCGGAGATGGATTTTATAAGTGTCATCGCTCCAAAAATATTTTCCTGAGAAAAAGTTTTTCAGAATGTTTCTCACAGTTCATGCTACAATTGCAAATTCTGTTTTTGATACTAAAATTCTTTTTAAGCCCGAATGAAGTCGAACGCTCCGGTTTACAGAACTATTTTTTTTCTATTGATGATTTCATTCATCATGCATGCATGCAAGCGAAAAGGTTGTATGGATCCTAATGCCCCTAATTATAATCCGAAAGCCAAGGTTGATGATGGCTCCTGTCCTACTTATGATCATTCTGTTCTTGCTGAAGGTTGGTTTCATGGAATTAAAATAACAGGCGGTTATCATTTAGGAACATCGCAGTGGGGCGACACACTTTATGATTTGGATTTCAGGGTGAGAACTTCAGGTTTCGATCAACTGAAATTTGATGGATTCATTCTTAAATATTCTGATTCACTTTCCAATTCTAATTCTTATGTTTTTGTTTCTGATTCTTCTACAGGTTCTCAATGGGAATCAGAGTCAATAAAACTGGAATATTTTATTCCGAACGACAGTATGCATTATCAGCACAGTCGAGGAAATATAACAGATGCAGATTGGACAAATTATTTTGGTTCCGGGCAATAATTCAATTCTGCTCTGCGACTTTCATCACTCAATCACCAAACTATATTTGCCTTCGATGAACAACACTCAATTAGATTTTATTCCAATCATCATTCAGTTTTTTCTTGCTGCTGGTTTTGTTGGCGGAACTATGTTTATTACTCATTTTCTTGGTCCAAAGCTTAAGACCAGAAAAAAACTTCGTGCTTTCGAAAGTGGAATTGAATCAATAGGAAATGCACGGCAGCCATTTGCCATCAAATATTTCCTTACTGCAATTCTTTTTGTGCTCTTTGATGTGGAGGTAATTTTTCTTTATCCCTATGCAGTAAATTTTCTAGACCTTGGAATAAATGGCTTGATCACCATGTTTCTATTCATCGCGTTATTACTTGGAGGTTTTATTTATGTTATAAAGAGTGGGGCTCTTGACTGGGAATAAAATACTGATTTGAAGATTTGAAAATTAAATTCAATGGAAACACAAACTGCACAACCGAAAATTGTAGCTGCTCCCCCCGGAGTTGAAGGTCCGGGATATTTTGCAACTTCATTCGACAGGGCAATTGGAATGGCAAAACAATATTCTATCTGGCCGCTTCCGTTTGCCACATCTTGTTGCGGAATTGAATTCATGGCTACTATGGCTTCTAATTATGACCTCGCAAGATTTGGAGCAGAGCGATTGAGTTTCTCTCCCCGTCAGGCAGACTTGCTCATGGTCATGGGAACTATTGCTAAAAAGATGGGGCCTGTTCTCAAACAAGTGTATGAACAAATGGCTGAACCGCGCTGGGTAATTGCAGTTGGAGCATGTGCATCAAGCGGAGGAATTTTCGATACTTACTCTGTGCTGCAAGGCATTGATCAGATTATTCCTGTTGATGTTTATGTGCCAGGTTGTCCGCCTCGCCCGGAACAAATCATTGACGGGTTCATGCGCATTCAGGATTTAGTTCATAATGAATCCATCCGCCGCCGCAACTCCCCTGAATACAAAGCATTACTTGAATCATACGGAATCAAATGAGCGATACAGTAGATTACAGCAAAGTGGTTTCTCGCATCGGAGAAAAATTTGGAGAGCGCGTTCATTCGCCTGAGCAACCATACGGAATGCTCACACTCCGCACCGACCGGGATACAATAATTCCTCTCCTTCAGTTTCTTCGTGATGATGAAGAAATGCAGTTTATTTTTCTCACTGATATATGTGGCGTTCATTATCCTGACCGCGCCGAAAAATTTGAAGTAGTTTATCACATTCATTCTCTCATACATAATCTGCGTGTGCGATTAAAGGTTGGATTATCAGGTGAACCAAAAATTCCAACTGCAGTCCATGTGTTCAAGGGAGCGAACTGGATGGAGCGTGAGACCTATGATTTCTACGGAATTGTTTTCGAAGGTCATCCGAACCTGAAAAGAATTTTGAATGTGGATGAGATGACAATTTTCCCAATGAGAAAGGAATATCCACTTGAAGACAATACTCGATCTGATAAGAACGATGCAATGTTCGGAAGGGGAATGCTGCCGGGGCAGAATAATTGAGAGATATTAATTTTCCTTTCTCCCACTCAACAAATACAACACAGCCATTCTGATTGCGAGTCCATTCTCCACCTGATCGAGAATGATGGAATGATTGCTGTCTGCAACTTCGCTGGTGATTTCAACTCCGCGGTTTATAGGACCGGGATGCATGATCACAATTTCTTTTTTCAGTGAATCAAGAAGCGGTTTATTGATTCCGAAATACAATGCATACTCACGAAGCGACGGAAAATATTTTATGTCTTGCCGTTCCAATTGAATGCGAAGAACATTTGCAACATCGCACCATTCGAGTGCACGCTTCAGGTTGTATTCAACTTTCACTCCAAGTGATTCAATGTAAGTGGGCATGAGCGTAGGTGGGCCAACAAGCATCACTTCCGCTCCCATTTTTTTCAGGCAAAAAATATTTGAAAGCGCAACACGACTGTGACGAATGTCCCCAACAATGCAAATCTTTTTTCCTTTCAATCCACCCAGTTTTTCGCGAATGGAAAAAGCATCGAGCAATGCCTGAGTGGGGTGTTCGTGAGTTCCATCCCCTGCATTTACAATACTTGCTTCAATGTGTTTTGAAAGAAATACCCCGGCTCCGGGGGCAGGATGGCGCATCACCACCATATCCACCTTCATTGCGAGAATATTGTTCACGGTATCAATCAGTGTTTCGCCTTTACTAACCGATGAGGAAGAAGCACTGAAGTTCACAATGTCTGCGCTCAATCTTTTTTCGGCCAGTTCAAATGAAATTCTTGTTCGGGTAGAGTTTTCAAAAAAGAGATTAACGATTGTGGTGTCGCGCAGCGTTGGTACTCTTTTAATCGGGCGATTGATAACTTCTTTAAAACTGTCGGCGGTTTTAAAAATGAGTTCAATATCATCAGCATTTAAATATTTTATTCCGAGAAGATGTTTGACGCTGAGTGAACTCATATTTTTTATTCTGTTTTTGGAACAATCCAGATTTTATCATTTCCATCTTTTTCTTTCCATTCCACCTTTACTTTCTCGCTGCTAATACTGTCGATTGTTTTGCCGACATAGTCCGGTTGGATTGGCAGGTGACGGGTAAATCTTCTGTCAACTAACACCAGTAATTCTACTTTTTCAGCCCGTCCGAAATCAAGCAGAGCATCCATTGCAGCGCGTATTGTTCTTCCGGTGTAAAGAACATCGTCGACAAGAATTACCTTTTTCCCTTCTACAATAAAATCAATATCGGTTTCGCTAGGTGCAAGTTGCTGACCAGAGGATCGAAAATCATCGCGGTAAAAGGTGGGATCAATGTTTCCGAATGTGATATCTTTTTTCAATAACTCACATAACCTTTTGTGAAGTCGCTTAGCCAGCAGCACACCGCGTGGCTGAACTCCAATGATAGCTGAATTAGAAAAATCTCCGTGTGTTTCAATTAACTGCCTGCATAATCTTTCAAGAGTGAAAGCGAATTTTTCGGGCGATACAATAATGCGCGGCTGCATCGGCGACAAATATAATTTCAAGTTCCATGTTTCAAGTTTCATGTTGCAAATAGTCCGGTGAAAAGCTATCAAATCTTCAAAGCTTACATTTGCCCTGTTGAACAATCTGAGTTAATATTTTTTCAAATCTTTTCTATAGCAGTTCAACTCACAAAATTTTTTACAAATTAATTT
>DMRR01000057.1:0-5121 GCA_003455275.1 Bacteroidota bacterium
GGAACTGTGCAGAATATGCGGGATGGCTCAGTTCAAATTGAAATTGAAGGAACCGAGGAACAGCTAAAAAATTTTATTGCCTGGTGCTGGCGAGGTCCTGAATTATCTATGGTAACTGATATTAAAGTGGCTGAAGGGGCGATAAAAAATTTTACGGACTTTCGAATAATTTATTAGAGTTAATTTCCTGCATAAAGCAGAAATACAGTGGGCTTATGATGCAGGTCTGGTTTAGAAATTTTCCACTCCGAAATTTTTTTCGTTTTAATTTTCTCATTCGGAAGTGTGATGCATGAAGCAATACAAAGCATTGTTTGAGGTGAACAGGTTGAAAGTAATTCTTCAAGCAAAACATTATTTCTGTATGGTGTTTCAATAAAAATTTGTGTTTCGTTTTTGAAGCTTGAAATTTTTTCAAGATCTTTTATAAAAGAATTTCTTTCATAACTCTTCATTGGCAAATAACCAATAAACCGAAACTGTTGCCCGTTGAACCCTGATGCAATCAAAGCAAGAATGATTGAAGATGGTCCGCAAAGAGGCTGTACCTCTATGCCGAGCTTATGAGCCTTTTTCACCCAATAATTTCCGGGATCAGCTATACATGGCAGACCGGCCTCGCTTAATAAACCAATATTTTTTCCTTCGAGAGTTTTCTTTAATAATGATTCATCAACCTCATCGGGTTTATTCTTATTTATAGAAATCATATTTGATTCAGAAAACTCTAGCTGAAGTCCAACGCTTCTCAAAAATCTTCTTGCACTTTTTTTTTCTTCGACTATAAAAATGTCAATATTCTGAACCACCCGTTTAACTTCCTCCGTAATCGAAGCCAATCCTTGCTCTCCTAAAGCGGATGGAATGAGATATAATTTTCCTTGATTCATTCTGATGTTGTATATAAATTTAATCTTTTATAAAAATGAATTTTAAAAAACTTTCACGAAATTTTTATTTAAGAACTGACTTATTAAAAGTGACTCAAGAACTTCTCGGAAAAATATTGATGACAAAAGTTAATGGAGAAATAACTGGCGGAATGATAACGGAAGTGGAAGCATATTACGGCGTTACTGACAAGGCCTCTCATGCATTTGCTGGAAGAAGGACCGCCCGAAATGAAATGATGTATGCCGGAGGCGGAACTGCATATGTTTACAAATGTTATGGGATTCATAATTTGTTTAATGTTGTTACAAACAAAAGAAATATTCCTCATGCAATCTTGAACAGAGGAATTGAACCAATTGTTGGTATTAAATTAATGATGGAAAGGAGAGGAGCAAAAAAACTTGAACCACGAACTTCTTCGGGACCTGGATCACTTACAGTTGCTTTGGGAATTGAGATGGATCACAATGGAGAAGATTTACTTGGAAATAAGATTTGGATAGAAGATCATAAAATTTCCGGGAAGAAAACTTCTTCTTCAAAAAGAATTGGAGTTGAGTCTGCTGGAAAAGACGCTCTTTTGAATTATCGCTTTTATATCAGCAACAATCCCTTTGTCAGTAAGCGTTAGAACCTTGGGCAGTAAACCTTGCGCATTTGTTTTGCCTGAACAAGGTTGTTGTAAACCAAAGCAATTTCAAAGCCACCTAAACCATTTGTTGCATTGGCCAAAGTGCTGGTAGTGATATCATAGCTGATACCGCATTTTATTTGTTTGGTAATCATACCAAGTGTTGCAATCAGTGATTCATTGTATCGGGCAAAGGATCCGATATAAAGTATGGTGCCTATTCTTCTTCTGTTTTCAGTAAAATTCATTCCGAATGCCATACCACCAACAAATTCTTTTGAAGGGCCCTGGAATTCATACATCGCAGCCGGGAACAAATAAATTTTATTGTTAAAACCAATTGTTGAATTTCCATGCGCAACATATCGAACATAAACTTCATTCACGGGTTGATTTTTTTTCTGAATAGATTGTTGCGGCTTATTCATATGAAATGCTGATACGCCAAGAGACATTTGAGAATACTTAGAGAGTTGACCACTGAAAGCAATGCCGGCAGATACCCCGGGGTAAACGATTGAATTTACCAACGACTCGTGCGGATCAATTGTTTGATCAAAACCATCCCCATTAAACTGGGTTCCGAAAATCATTTTAGTTGCATCTACTCCATTCTGTGTAAAACCACCTTGTATCCCAAATGAAAGGTGATAATTATTTGTTCCATCAAGTGATTGATGATAAGAAAGTGAACCCATCACATCCATAGTAGAATAATCTGCATCCCCAGCCACATCATTCAAGATCAATAACCCGGCACCGAGAGAGTTGCCACGAAATCTGCCTCGCATAAATTGAAAGTCTGCAAAGAGAGACGGGGTTGAATAAACATTTGGAGCAGTGATAGATCCCCATTGACTGCGATATTGAATTCCCACTCTTGCTGAGCCATTCATTAGTCCGGTTAGGGCCGGATTAATGGTTAGCGGAGAGTAGTAAAACTGTGAAAAGTGAGGATCCTGGGCAAATGCCCCAGCCGAAATCAACACCAATAAAATAGTTCTTGTAAAATTTTTCATGAATACCACAATTTATTTTTTTTCTAGCCGTAACGAAAATCAGGTTCTAAAAGTATTGTAATCCGAATTGAATCAAAAACTTTTTCGTTTAGTTCTGTATTTTCTCTCCGAATGCCAAATCGCCTGCGTCTCCTAATCCCGGTACGATGTAAGACTTCGAATTTAATTCTTTATCAATTGCGCATGCCCATAATGTAAAATTATCAAGGTGGTTTCTTACATTCTCAATTCCAGATTCACTTGCAATTAATGAAACAATATGAGTATGAGAAGGCTGACCAAACTGATAAATTTCTTTTAAGGTCAGAACCATTGAAGTCCCGGTTGCAAGCATAGGATCTGCTATAATAAAAATTTTGTTTTGAATGGAGGCGCTTGCCATATAATCCAGTTTGATTTCGAAAGACCCGTCATCGTGATGATGACGGAAAGCTGAAATAAAAGAGTTATCTGCCTGATCGAAATAATTTAATATTCCATTATGCAACGGCAGGCCGGCGCGAAGGATGGTTCCAATTACAGGTTGCTCCTGTAACAATGGCATATCAATGGTTCCAAGGGGTGTTTCTACTTTTCGAAAGGAATAATTAAGTGTTTTGCTAATTTCATATGCAACTATTTCTCCGAGCCGTTCAATGTTGCGTCTAAACCGAAGCCGATCTTTTTGAATTTTTAAATCACGAATTTCAGAAACAAATTGATTGACTAATGAATTAGATTTAGAAAGATCAATAACCATGTTTTATTGTTTAAGCCATTTAAGTGACCAATGTAAATGATTTCTCCGATAATAAGGGTAACGAACAACCGCTCCGCCAAATCCTTTATAGAAGCGGGCGACTTCAGGAATTTCTGACCCTTCGAAATCAAATATCATATCTGAATTGGAATGCATTTTAATCAGTTCATTAAACAGAAAGTACATAGCACCAAGGTTCTTACTCTCAGTTGTAGCGCAATTAAAAAGATTGATCATAATTTTTTTTGAATCTAATAAAAACATTCCGGCACAGGGTATTCCATCATTATTGATGACATGAAATATTTTTCCGGTTCTTTTTTTTATGGCTTGGTGAATGAGCAATTCAAGTAATAAATAATCCTTTGATTTAAGATTGGTTTTTTTTCCGGTTTCTGAAGCGAAAATTTTTATTAAAGTATTTGAATCATTATTCTGAATTAAAGTGAAATTATTTTTATCTGCTTTCCGGATATTTCTTCTTGTATTTTCATTGAATGATTTAAAAATATTGTCATACGATATAGAAAGCTCCAAATGATGAGTGATTCTTGTTTCAGATCTCATCTCCAGAAAGAGGCAACTTGCATTCAGATTTATTTCTATAAATCGAAATTTAGCTTCGGCAATTCTCAAAAAATTTTTTAGTTCTGAAGAACTAAATTCTTCAACAGAAAATAATCCTAGTTGTTGTGTAAAATATGGTTGATATAAATATTTCACTCCGGCTTTTCTGCGAAGAGTAATTGGAAAAACAAATTCATAATTTTCTGTTACAAGTGCATGCCAGTTTGGGCATACACAATCCAGATACCATGAATAAGCATATGGTAAATGATTGAAGGAATTCTTAATGGTGTGGTCCCATTTGATTTTGTCAATTTCATTGTGCTTCAGATACCGGATATTCATTCGCGGGCATATTCAATGAATTGTTCGTAGTATGAATTCCATCCTTTCCATGGTGATTGTTTTCCGATAAGATCATTGTGGGCTATATAAATGAAGGTACCATGTACTTTTTTCACCTCATCAACCAGAATTTTTAATTCAGAAAGAGCCGATTCGGAAGTAACCTTCATATGATAATAAAGGGCGCTATCCATTGCTGCAAATGGAAAGATCCGAAGATTGGTGTTTTCATCTCTTATTAAATCATAAAAATAAAATGGGGATGCAATACTTGCTCTGAAACCAATGAGTCCCGGATTTCCAAGAGTATAATCTTCGGTAATCCCTTGTTCAATCAGCCTGCGATATGTTTCAGGAAAACTCATGCGAAGAAAATGCTGCCTGCTGCGGGTGATTTGCCTCGAGGAAGCTGCATTAAGTCTTGCAATCTCCATCTCAATTTTTTTAGGCTTATCATGGGAGTTATAGCTAGGATGAATTCCGATAAGGTATTTTTCTGAAATACTTTTTACCAATGTGCCCATGCGCCGGCTGTTCCAAACATTGCTTTTATCATTCGCTCCATAATTTCCCATATGAAAAAAATAAATCGGGTAAATTCGATAGCGGTTATTGAGTTCGAATTGATAGTCATAAGTATCATAAGGATCTTTTATCTGACCGCTTAGTACAGCTTTTCTTTCTTTAAGAAATTCTTTGTCGCGCCTGAACAGGCTGCGTACCAGCGAACCATATTTTCTAAACCACGGAAGATCCGAATATTTAAATGCCTGGTCTATATCATATGTCAAAACAAACTGGTATGCTTTTGAAGGGAAAACCAAATCCGGATAGCGAAGCTGTAGTAGTTCTTTTAAGTGAAGAGCATAATGATTGACTACAGGAATCTGATTGAATCCCCGGTCATAAGCAGCACTTTTTTCAAT
>DMRR01000057.1:5483-10557 GCA_003455275.1 Bacteroidota bacterium
GCAAATGGGTCGTAGGATAAATCATCTTCTTTATTGGAAGAAAAAAGAGTGGTGATTCCATTTACTTCGCCATACTCCATCCTTTGTTGATGAATTTCAGATTCGAAAAGTATGGAGTGAGAATATATAAAAAGCTCGCCACCGATTCGGTTCCGGCTATAATTAAGTTTGTATCCCTCATGCTGGTAAAAACGATCGGTGCTTGTAGTAAATTCAAAATCAATTTCCAGTAATTCGCGCAGAAGAAGATCAGCAATGTATTGTAGACGAGGCGTAATTTTATGAGTATAGATTAAAAGCATGGCGGATTAAGAAATCAATTACTAAAAAAATGTTTTCATTAGAGGAGAAATTTGATAGCGCGAGCCGCCGTTTGATTCTGCAATTTTTATCAAGGTTTCAAAAATATTCTTCCACCCGATTAATTCTGCAAATTGAAAAGGGCCAAATGGATAAGCAGTTCCTAATTTCATTCCTGCATCAATGTCATCTCTTGACGCGGTCTGCTCTTCAAACTCAAAACAAGCCTCATTTATAATCATAAAAAGAATACGGGGGCTTACCATGCCAGCCATATCTTTTACATGAAGAGTTTTCCATTCGAGTGCTTTAAAAACATTAATCCATCCCGGGTTTTCTTCTGAAAAAGAAATCTCTTTCAGATCCCTGCTTAAAAAAAATGGAAGAGAATTTATTCCGGCCACTATTGACTGTTTGTTAGCGCCTTTCATTTCCTGAACAGTTTTTTTTACAGCGCACAGAAGTGTGAATGGTGCAAGTAAAAAAAAATTAGGATGAATAGAATTACGATCGTCAGCATTCAGATCAATAGCTAAATCAAAGTTCTTGTTGATTTTTTCATTCCAGCCGCCTTCATAAAAAACCTCCACCTGATGGCTGGTATTGATTCCTTTTCTCAACTCTGTTATTCTTTTTTCTTCACCGGTTACAGCTATTTTCATTTCCTGAATTTCGCTGCAAATAAAATCAAATGCGTTATGTTACTTCTAAAAAAAATAATTTGGCTTGCACCCGGCACTTTATTACTTTGCCTGATAGGATCATGTATGCATAGCAATAAAATTGAAACCGAAAACTACAACCCAAAAAATCAACTGATGCAAAAATCAATTCTTAAAACTGAAAAAGCCCCCTTGCCAATCGGACCATACAGTCAGGCAGTCATGATAAATAATATGCTTTTCGTTTCAGGACAAGTTGCAATAATTCCGGGCACCGGGCAACTTCTGCAATCAGATATTTCTGCTGAAACAAAACAGGTGATGGAAAATATAAAAGCAATTCTCACCGAGGCCGGCCTTGACTTCAATAACATTGTAAAGACTACAATATTTTTAAAAGACATGAATGATTTTGCAAAAGTGAATGAGGTTTATGGAAGTTACTTCACTTCAGATTATCCTGCGCGCGAAACAGTTCAGGTAGCACGCCTTCCAAAGGATGCAAATGTTGAAATTTCTGTTACAGCAGTTAAATAATTTTAGTTAGCGAATCAGGTTCAAATCTCCCTGAAGAATAACTTTCGTTCCACTGTTTTTCGTAATCACTGCACGATAGACAAAAACTCCTGAATTTAGTTGTTGGTTTTTAAATGTGCCGTTCCAACCATCTTTATATCCATCACCGCTGTAAACTAATTCTCCCCAGCGATCAAATATTTTCAGATCTGTTTCCATAATTGTTTTTCCATAAATTCGAAATACATCATTCCTTCCATCATTATTAGGAGTAAAGGCATTAGGAATAAAAATTAAATCTGCAGGAACAATTATATAAGGACCCACTGTCACCGAATCACTGCATCCAACATCATTATATGCGATCACTGTAACCTGAAATTTTCCTGTATCAAGAAATGTATGAACCGGATTTACCAAACCGCTGCTATCTCCATCGCCAAATGTCCATAGATAAGATGTGGCATTGGTAGAAAGATTTTCAAAAACAAATTGAGCTTCTTCTAAACTTAAAGCAAGCCCTGCCGCAGGTGTAGAAGTGAATTGAACATGTGGAGATGGCTGGACTAAAATGAAATCATTTTTTGTTATAGTATAACTACAGCCGTATACATTGAAAGCTGTTAACGAAACATCATATTGACCCGGATCATAATGATGAGAAGGATTTGCGGAGGTGTCAAAACTGCCATCTCCAAAATTCCATAAATATGAAATTGCGCCACTACTTGTATTTTCAAAAGGAACATCAATTACATCACATGCAGAAGTGATGGGGGATGTAAAATCAGGGGAAGGAGAAGGGTCTACATGAACTATTATTTCTTGGGTGTCACTTGTACAAAATTGTTGAGTTACTGCTAAGGAAATGGAATGAATACCTGTATCATTAAAAGTTATTTGGTATGGGCCTGCACCGGTTCCATTCACAACTGTTCCGCCACCGAAATTCCAATTGTAGGAAGCAAATGAATTTCCAGTTCCTGCATAGTTTACTGTCACTGGAGCAAACTGACATGCAGAGTCTGGGCTTACAAGAAATGTAGAGGTGGGAACAGGATTCACTAAAATATTTTGAGTAGTGCTTGCTGAACAACCCAAATCTGTTACAGTTAGTGTAACAGGATAGCTGCCCGAAGAAGGAAATGAAAGTTGATACGGACCACTGCCGGTACCACTCAAAACATTTGCAAATCCAAAATTCCAATTATAAACAGCCGCGCCACTAGCACTACCTATAAATGTAACGGTAGAAATATCGTCTTCACACAGGGGCGATGTAGTTGTAAAATCTGGCAATGGTCCAGGTGCAACATTTATTGTATGCGAAACCACAGGAGAAGTGCAACCAGTATCTGTAACCGCAAGTGAGATAGTGTGTGCACCGGATGTTGACCAATTGACTTGATAGGGTCCCTGGCCACTACCGCTAACAATAGTTCCGCCACCGAAATTCCAATTATAACTGGCTGTAGGCGGAGAACTGCCACTATAGCTAATTGTAGCGTTGGTACCGACACAAACAGCAGTTGGATTAATTGTAAAGGAAGCATCAGGGATTGGATAAATATCAACTGTGTGGGTAGTCATTTGAGAAGGGCATCCAAAATCATTTACAACCAGTGTAATTGTAAAAGTTCCAGGAATGGGATAGCTAATTGTCCAGGGACCAGAACCGCCATTACCACTTGTAATAATTGTTCCGCCACCAAAATACCAGTTATAAGGAGCAAGTGGATTTGCATTTCCAGTATAAATAATACTATCAGCAATACCGGCACAGCCTGGGCTTTGAACAACAAAATCAGAAGTGGGTGGCTGTATAACTGTGATTGAATGTGTGGTTGAACCTGTGCATCCCTGAGCAGTTGTAACAGTTAAAGTAACATTTATTGTCCCAGGAGTATTCCAAACTACTTGATATGGACCTTGTCCGCTACCGCTTGCTACAGTTCCTCCGCCAAAATTCCAATTATATGTTGCTGTAGGGCCAGCATTTCCTGTGTAAGTAATGGATGTGTTTAGTCCAACGCAAGCAGTTCCAAAAACAAAATTTGATGGTGGGATAGAATTCATATGAACTGAATCGATGCTCATACTCGATGTGCATCCATTCTGAGTAACTACTAAGGTGACATGATGGTTTCCATAACCGTTCCAGTGAACTTGGTATGGCCCTTGTCCGCTGCCACTGGCAATTATTCCTCCTGAAAAATTCCAGGTATAGGTTGCGCCGGGTCCTGCGTTACCGGTATAGGTGATTGTTGAATTTTGTCCAAGGCAAACCGGTGTAACCACAGAAAAAGTAGAAGTGATCGCTGTAGTCACACTAACAGTTAACAATGATTGAGGAGAAGTACATCCGTTTTCTGTTACAGTGAGTTTTACCTGCTTATTTCCAGATGTACTCCAGCTAACAACATATGGTCCTTGTCCGCTTCCACTGATGATGGTTGCTCCTGTCCCGAATGTCCATGTATAAGTTGCACTTGCACTTGCTCCACCTGTATATGTAATTGTATCTGGTGAATTTATGCAAACGGATACTGCACCTAATGAGAATGAAGATGATGGGGTCGGGTTTACAATGACATTTACGGGTGCAGCAGTTGTTGAACAACCATTTTTAATCACCGTCAATTGGATGGAATAAGTTCCGGCAGCTGCCCAGCTGATTTGGTAGGGTCCCATTCCGCTGCCACTTACTATGGTGCCTCCGGCAAAATTCCAATTATATGTAGCACCAGAACCACCGTTACCGCTATAACTAATCAATGTATTTTGCCCGGAACATGTAGGTGAGGTTGCAACAATTGTGGCCGTGGGTGGATTTTGAATTTGAGCTACATTAGTTGTAATGGCTGATGAGCAACTTCCTAAAAAGACCTGAAGTGTTACATTGTGATTCCCGGCCGTATTCCATTGCACCTGATATGGGCCTTGTCCGCTACCACTAATTATTGTTCCGCCGCCAAAATTCCAGTTGTATGTACATGTTGGTGGAGCAGTGCCGGTAAAAGTTATGGTGATAAGTTGCCCTAGACATTGTGGTGATCCAATAGTGAATGTAGAGGTGGGAACTGCACCAACAGTTATAGTTTGGATATACGGTTGTGATGTGCATGCTCCTTGTGTAACAGTAAGAGAAACATTATATGTTCCGGGATTTGGCCAAGATATTACATAGGGGCCACTACCACTTCCGCTTATAATTGTTGCTCCTGCGAAATTCCAATTGTAAGTGGCTCCTGAATTTCCATTCCCCGTATAGGTGATATTTACGGGATCATTAATACAAAGTAATGTTGGGGCAGCAGTGAAACTTGCTGTTGCTGTTGGAAGAATATTTACAAGAGAGAGCGATTGAACTGTGTTACCACACGCATCAGTTGTGATTAATGTATAAGTAGTATTGACTAAAGGATTTACCGTAACAGGCGATCCGGATAAGCCACCTGGGTTCCAGGAATAAGTATAAGGTGCCACACCGTATAGGGGATTTGCAGTAAGTGTCACCGGTGCTCCTGCACATGAGTTCGTTGAACTTGAGCTAACTGATGCCTGCAAAGTGATACCTTGCAATGTAACGGTATAGG
>DMRR01000056.1:0-768 GCA_003455275.1 Bacteroidota bacterium
AACTAAATAGAAAGAAATTTTTTACGATCTTAAAAATTTTTTGAGAACTTTCGTGTCATCAAAATACTTATATTTCCGAAGTTTGTAAATAATTAAACCCCATTTTGATGCATACCTTCGAAGTTTCATACAAAAAATAATTTTTTGAATATTTAACAATTGTAATTTTTATACAAAATAATACTTAGAATTAGGCTTAAAAATTTACATTTGAACGAGTATAGTAAATAAAACTTCCATAAAATTTCAGCAAGAAAGCGCTGAGGACGCTAAGCATGCCAGATAAAATATAGTAGTTTATTGGATTGTTTCCGGGAATTGATGTTACGTTCGTCTATTTGTTTTTCCATAAAGGACACGATTCAATTTTTCAATATCTCTGTTTACGAAATAGTACTTACGTTTTAAAATTAAAAATGCATTGGACGTCGCTAAAATTTTTTTTGCCTTGTATGCTTTGAATTTTAAGATTACAATACATGGTCACATTCCTTAGGAATGTGACCATTTGTTCGAGCAGAATATAAGAAGTGATGATTCTGAATACCATTTTTATCAATTATAATAAACTTATGTCGATGAGCGTTATGTTCATATAAAAATTAAGATATTTTTATCATCATTATGTCACTTTTTTATTTGCGAGCTGGCAAAGGGTAAAACGACCTTAGAAAGTTTCAGCGTCCACTATAAAAAAATCGACGTAGCCTGGTATGTTAAATTTGGCGTTTTTGAGCCACCAATTTCTCTTTTTTCGGAGAAATCATT
>DMRR01000056.1:1110-2793 GCA_003455275.1 Bacteroidota bacterium
ATCTCACAAATATGTTCTGCATTCAATACACCATCTCCACAGTGGCACTTACACAACAAAAAAGGATGAAATTTCCTGTTGTACAAACTGTGTTGGGTGAGCATATAAATCATTTTACCATCATGCATGTCATAGTAATAAATAATGAATGGTGTGTTGATGAAGATACTTCCAGAAATTAATTGTTCCTTCTTTTCATAAACAGGTGAAATGCAGGGGAATATATTTGCTGATTTCTCATCTCCCATAACTTGCTGCCATGTTAGAATGTTGAATGATGAACTAGTAGATACACCATTACAAACTAAATCTAAACAACACATTTGAGAATTAAAAGATATTATGTTAGTTCATTTTTTTGAATTCACATTGTGTTCTGCACCATCAAAGGAGTCTATTACCATAATGTTACCTTCTCTTAATTCTTGTTTTTTGTTTATTTTTTCAAGCATAAAATCAATGTAATCTCTGTATGTTCCACTGAGTTTTGCTGCTGGAATTTTTTTGACTGGCATTGCTTCAGCTAAATCTGCCTGTAAATCTGAATTTTGCTCGCCTTGAACCAAATTCTGGTCAAAAACAACTTCATCAACACTGATGTTTGGCGAAAATATATTTCTATCGACTAAGGAGAATGTTTGATGATCTGGTAGAAAAGATGCATCATCAACCTTGGGACGATTCTTTGTTAGAACATGATAAGATGGAAGGAGACTTTCTGGAACATTAAATTCTTCAATAATTTTCGTCCGAACACAATGGTATCCTCGCTGTGTTGCCTCTCCAAGTAATGCTATGGCAGTGTTAAACTTTTTGTCATCATCTGAATCATGCAGCATTTTCCAAAGTGATTCAATCTGCTGAGGTGCGGGTGTGACATGGTGAGCGATTTTATGAAAGTTTATTTTCAACTCACGCTGCAATTGCTCTTTCACTGCATCTAAAATTGTAAGAACGTCAATTGCAAGGTCAAGATTTCGGTCAAGGTAGTCGCCTCCTTCATTCTGAAGCTTTTTTTTATCGATTACAACTGCCATAGTTTGTACCACCAAATAATTGACCCACCGCTGCCTCTCCCTATGAACCAAATCAGAATATGGCTTATAAAATGAGCATGCATTAAGAATATCATCCTGAAACTTTTCTTTATGACCCATTCTTGTGCATTGCTCTTCAACTGGCTCCTCATGTGATGAAATTCTTGTGCATTTCTCTTCAGTTGGCTCCTCAGGTGAAGAATTCTGCACAAAACTTTGTATTCTTTTGTTTAAAGTTGCACAAACCTTATAGTTCTTATCGCTTCTAACCTTCTCTTCACCTAAAAATATATTTATCTGTGATCCTGATAACAAAATTGCGCGTTTACTACCGTCACAGTGGCAGTGCATCCCTGCTACTAATGCTTTAATGCCTGCATCACATCTGTTTTGCTTTTCGCTAGAAGGCATGTTTCGAAGTCGAAAAAAACTGAGATCTGAGTGGTTTACAGGGGACATTTTCCCCGAAAAAATATATGTCAAACATATGACATGTGACACATCAAAATGATCAGAATTTCACGGCGGTTCCGGGAAAGTGGGTCTAAAGTTCTAAATAAGCTTGGAACGTGCATTTCGTAAACTTAATTAAATTATTATCATGTACAATTTATACTATGGCTACATAAAAAACGGAATTCATTCA
>DMRR01000102.1:0-1845 GCA_003455275.1 Bacteroidota bacterium
ATGTTTTGAATGGCGTAAGTTTTTTCGAGACCAATGTGTTTCCATGTTTTGCCTGCATCGGTGCTTTTATACATTCCATCACCGAAGGAAATGTTGTTGCGCATTTCGGCTTCGCCCATGCCGACATAAATCACATTCGCATCACTCGGAGCAACAGCAATTGCTCCCACACTGCTGCTGTGAAAAGTTGAATCGCTGATGCAACTCCAGTCAGTTCCGCCATTGGTAGTTTTCCAAACACCACCACCTACTGCTCCGAAGTAATAAGTATTTGCATCGCCAATTACTCCGCACACTGCCAGGCATCTGCCTCCGCGGAAAGGACCAATGCAGCGCCAGCGCAAACTCTGAGTGAGAAGTGAATAGTCATTTTGCTCCAATGAAAAGGTCTTGGAAGTTGGATCTTTGATCTTGGATTTTTGTGCATAGCCCTTCGACAAGCTCAGAGTGACAATTACAATTGGAAGAAAGAGGAGAGTGGTGATTGAAAAAATTTTCATTGGGAATTTTATGTGTGACTCAAAGATGAAATAATTGCTTAAGATTTTTTTCTTGAAATTAATTCTAAAGCAAATTATCATTCTTACAAACGCTGAATAATATTTTATCGAAGCGATTACCTGAAAAATGGCAGAAGTAATAGCAATTAGATAATCCTCTTCCCTGGTAATAGAACAAGGCATATTCGCCGGACGAATTGAATGCAAAATTGGAATATGAAAGTATTGGGCAATAGTATTTCGCCATCATCCTTCGCTCTTCATAAGAATATTTACCGGGATGTTTTTGGTTGTTAATGCGCGCCAATCGTCGCGATATTCTGCTTTGGGATTTTTCAGACCGCTCGCCCCATTTGTCATTCTTGTTTAATGACATCCGTTTAGAAAATTTGATTTTACAATAATTCCAATTCTTTCCCGGTATCATCAGTCTTTGCATCATTCCGGTTACTTCAGTTTCAGAAATATATTTCAAAGCTTCTGCTCGAATGCCATTGGAATAAATGTAAAGCGAATCAACCTCGATAGATTTATTAATAAGAAAATAACTTTTATAAAATTGAGTATCTCCGGTGTTTCCAACAATTTCATTGTATAGTGAATTTATCAGTTCATAACCTGCAACTTTTTTTTGGTGCTTGGAAAGTTGAGCGCTCAACGAAGAAGTTGTAATCAACAGAATAACTAGCGGAATAAATATTTTCAATGACTAAAGTATTGTGTGATTCAAAGATGAAAGAAAAAATAATTAGCTAAGTAGAGCTGAAAAAAAATATCGCTCACCTTAAAAGCGTAACATTTCCCTTCTTACTAAAAGTGTGATCCGGATAATTGGTGGCACTCATGTAATAAACATAAACATCTATATCGCAGTCGGTTCCTCTAAATTTTCCATCCCAGCGGTTGTTCAGGTCATTCGTTTCCCAGCAAAGTTCGCCCCAGCGGTTAAATACTTTTATCTCTCCGCTTTTGAAATCAGAAGGGTTTAACAAGTGGAAGAAATCATTGACTCCATCATTGTTTGGGCTGAAAGCTGTTGGAAGATCAATATCCATGCATTCAGCATAATTTACTCTTGCATCATCTGCAGCGGTGCATCCGTTTATGTCGGTTACAGTTACAGAATAAATTCCTTCACCATTGCTCATTACACTTTCTTCATTGCTGCCATTGTTCCACAAATAATTTTCGAATGAATTTCCGGCAGAAAAAATTATTCCTGATCCATTGCAGGAACTGGTATCAGTTCCTATATAAACAGAAGGCGTATCTATTGAAACAATTTTCGATTCGGAATCCTTACATCCGGCATTATCTGTAACCGTGACTGAATAATTTCCATTTT
>DMRR01000102.1:2220-7815 GCA_003455275.1 Bacteroidota bacterium
ATATTGACAATTGGATTTGAGTTTTGAATCTGAATTGTATCAGAAGCCGGGCAACCGTATGAATTTACAGCTGAAACAAAATATTCTCCAACTGAAGTTACAGTAAATGTTTGAAGGTGTGAGTTATTCTGCCAGGTGTAAGATGTGAATCCGCTGCCGGCATTCAATTGATAATTAAGTGGGCCGCATACGAGCGTATCGTTTCCTAAATGAATGACGGGGTCAGAGATGCTTATAACTTTTGAATCGGCGGAAGAACATCCGCCGGGTGAAGTAACAGTGACAGTATAAATTCCCTGCGTGTTAACAGTTATGGTAGAGTCTGTGCTTCCATTACTCCACAAGTAACTGCTGTATCCCGGGCCGGCATTTATGACTACAGAATTGCCAATACATATGGTAGTATCATTTCCAAGCGAAACACTATTTCCATTAAATGAAAGTGAAATCGAATCAGAAGCAGTGCAACCTGCTCCATCAGTAATTGTTACAGCATAAGTTCCTGTTGTATTGACATGAAAACTTTGACTGGTGCTCCCCGTGTTCCACTGGTAATTAAATCCGGAGCCGGCATCAAGCAAAAAAATTGTTGAAGGGCAGAGCACAGTGTCATTTCCTAAATTCAAAACAGGATTTGGCAAGAAATGAACTTCAATCGTATCGATATCAGAACAAGAAGAATCAAAGAATTTTTTCACCCAATATTCACCCGATGAAAAAACCTGTATAGTTTGGGAAGTGTCACCTGTACTCCAAAAAAATCCAATTCCTCCGGCGCCTGCATCGAGTATTACTGTATCGTTTCCACACACTAATTGATCCGCACCAAGATTTACATTACAGGTTACCGGGATGGAGAGTTGTTCGAAAAAAGTTGGAAGCCCAATGGCTGAATGATTAATTAGTCCGAATGAGTGAAGCATAAATCCGCAAGCAGCGCCGGCGTAATTTGGAAACTCAATCGTGCTCAGAGAATCTGAATTATTTTCAGCAACATAAATTTTTCCGTCAGGGGCAAGCTGAAGCGCACCAGTGTTATAATTCCCTCCGCCAAAAACTACGGTAAATGAATTCCACCAATTGGGTAGCGTGAGATCATATTGAAATATATGTGCAGGTGTGTTGAATGATGAAACATAAAGCTTTGTATTATCAGGTGAAAAAGTTGTTCCATATAAATCTGTAGTAGGAACCGGAACCGAAATCATGTTAGTTATCAAACCACTTGCATTATCAAAATCATAAACTTCAAACAAGTTAGAAATTCCACTTCCGTAACCAACTACGGCCAGTTTTGTACCATCAGGTGAGGCCTTCATATATCCTAGTGCTGAAGATCCAATTCCGAAATTGCTGCCAATAGGGCTAATGATTGCAGCACTGACACCAAGAGGTGTAAGTTTATAAGCATAGAATTGATTCGATTGAAAAACATGAGTAATAATCCAGATGTCAATTCCGTTAGCAGCATATACAGCAGTAACTTTTTCGCAAACCGGTGTTACAAGCGCAATGTTGGTTTGAACCAAGCCACCGAGCCCGCCATTCAGAGTCATATCTACAACTGAGTAATGAAGACCGCCTATACCAACTGCGGGAACAGTAAATATGTAATACTTACTTGCATTTCCTGGATCAGGAACAATTATGGCGGATTGTGTAGCCGAACTATTTCCCATTAAACCGGTAGCTATGATGCCCCCGTTGGTGTCATAAACTGTTACTCCATCTGTGCAAAAGAGCAAGCTGCCTGAACTGGAGCAAATGCTGGCGCAACCTTCATAAGTATTTATATATCCCGGAATAGCAACTGCAACACCTGAATTAAAATCTATTCCGGCGCCATATCCGAAATGCCAGATATTCGCTTCGCCCTGGGCAAAAATTAATAGTGGAGCTATTACTAATATAATGGTGAAAAAAAATTTTCTCAATCCGAAATTTCTTTTGGCATCCAAACTAAATAATTACTTCTAAATAATTTTTTGTTAAGAAAGAATTGTTGACAGACTTTCTTACCCTCTAAAAATTAATTTTAATATTTAGCAAACAGTATAATTCATTTTGGTTTGTAAAAACCATATCACAAAATCCGGAAGCGGTTTTTTCTCTCAGCATGGTTATTCCCGGCATGGCAATTAGAAGTGAAGATAACCTCGCGCTTTTCATTTATTCTTAATATTCCAATTACCAAATCAGTATATTAGTATTTCACCACCTTAACCCCCTGCGAGTTTTTGCCGTTGCTGATGCTGATAATATAGGTGCCTGCTGCAAGTGATTCAGTTAAGTGTAACTCCTCCTCATGTATGCCTGCTAGGCGGGTTTCATTGGTAATAAATGCTTGCACTGTTTTGCCATGTATATCTGTAAGCAGAATGCTTAGTTTCTCGTTTTGCTCAAGTGTGTATTCAATTATTGCTTTATCATGAATAGGGTTGGGGTAAGTTAGTATTGGTTGTATCGCCTCAGAGGACACATCATTAAGACCATTTACTATTCCCGGTAAATACCTAGCTACAAACATCCCGTGAGTAAATGAATAACCTGTAATAAGTATTTTGTTATCCGCTTGTATAGCGATAGAATACCCCATATCCATGGCACTGTCTAAAGTTGAGTATGCAATTCCGTTTGTTCCAAAACTGCTGTCTATCTCGCCATTCGATTCAAACCTCGCCACACAATAATCATTTAAATTTCCACTTAAATCATATGATGCAATACCACATAATAATATTTTTCCATCTATTTGAACCGCGATCGAATTGATTTCGAAACTAGCTGGTTCTGCAAAATATCTTATCTTGCCATTAATGCCAAATGTATTATCCAAAGACCCATCTATATTAAATTTCATTATTGGAATTGGACTATTTGTATCTCCTGCCAGCAATGATCCACCAGACATTAGTATTCTTCCGTCATGTCCAAAGCTCATGGCATTCGCAATATCGTAATCCAAAGATGCTCCACTCGCACCACCCAAGCCAAAATATTCAGTTACCTTTCCGTCCAGGCTAAAATTAGCCGCATCTAACGAGCCATTGATATTATACCGAGCAAGCGCAAAACAGGAAGGTGCCGCCATTTGGCTTTCGGAATATCCACCAGCTAAAATTTTTCCATCAGATTGGACGGCAAGTGACCATAAAGCAGGAAGGGGATTTCCAATTAATGTCATAACTCTACCTGAAATTCCAAAAGAATTGTCAATTGAACCATTAGGATTTAATCTAATTAGACCGAAATGGTCAACCCCTGAATTATCGTGAGCATTTCCTCCTTGAATAATTTTTCCATCATCTTGAATAACGACAGGTAACGATACATCTGAATAACCTTCAGTGTTGAAGTTCGAAATTACTAAACCACTTCCATTAAATGAATTATCAATTGTTCCATTCGAATTAAATCTTAGCAAAGCAAACCCTAAAGTGCTTGTCGAT
The DNA here is from genome assembly GCA_003455275.1 of Bacteroidota bacterium. Taxonomy (GTDB): domain Bacteria; phylum Bacteroidota; class Bacteroidia; order Chitinophagales; family UBA10324; genus CAXBPY01. The sequence continues at coordinate 5,670 of DMRR01000102.1, forward strand.
GAAAAGACTATTTTGCCATCCTGTTGCAGAGCCATTGCAGCATTTTGGCAGTGACCATCAATATAATAAGTAACCTTTCCATTTGTTCCGAATGAGCTATCCAGAGTTCCGTTTGGTTTGAACCTAGCTATTGCACATGAATTATTTGCGGTGTTGCCACCAACAAGAATATTTCCATCATTTTGAACTAATACCGAATACCCGGCGCCGAGAGGGAATGGAAACGCACCGATGCCATTGGTTCCAAAAGTAGAATCCAAAACTCCCGCCTGAGGATAAGCGGTTTCGAAAATTCCTAAACAAATAAAAATTACTAAACAGAATTTTGTTTTCATTCTAATTTTAATCTATTTAATCTACTTCAATTACTGGGACTAATTTTCTGTCAAAAATAAAACTATTTTCTTCATTAATTGCTTCCAAAATTAAAACACCGAACGGAATATTATTTATTTTTTGAATTTCATTTGGTCTAAGTCTAATTTGTAAAATTTCTTTTTTACTTAATGTATAAAAAAATATTTTTAAATTTTTATTTGATTTATTTAAAATAAATAAATTGCCATTTGACGGGGAGGGGAAAACCAATAGAGAATCACTCTTGGAATTAACAGCTAACTCGTTATTCTCCCTTCGATCATAGCATCCTTCAGGCGGGTAAAGGGTAATAGAAGAAGTTGCTTCATAAAAAAGACAGCTATAATAATACGCACGAACCACGAAATCGAAATCAGTCCCCAATTCTGCCACAGGAAAATCTCCTATTTCAGTAGAAGATGACTCGTAAAATGTTATTCCACCATCTTCGCTGACCATAATTTTTGTTGCATCAGGCACCGCATCATAGTAGAAATTAAATGAGCAAGAGTTTCCAATTTGATTGTGATGGATATGCGTGGTTAAATCAGGTACTGAAACAATATTAATATCTATTGTTCTTTCATAGTAAAAATTAAAAATTCCGGATGACGGTGGTGAAACATGCAATGTCAATGTATATGTTCCAATTGCAGTTCCATAAAAATATACAGATGGTAAATTTGCACTACCATAAATATGAAGATTTGAAGGATCTGATGAGATCCATTGATAGGTATAACCAAGCGATCTAAAATCATTCCCGCAATCCATTCTGTATCTCCATGAAGAAGGAATTCCAGTTTCAACTGGAAAATCCAGCGTTTCCAATTTTTTACCATTACAATCCTCTACACCGTAAATATTAAACATATCGTCCACTTTCTGATATACTTTCACATAATCAACTTTGAAATCTCTTTTTGGGCTTGATTCACCCGTTCCATAAACATCAAGATTTTCGCCAAGCCAAGGTTCTATTGCATTATTCAAAACAAGATACATTCTTTGGTCGTTTACTAATGAGTTTGGGTTTGATGCAATTAAAACATTATCGATATAGAATGAAATATTATCTTGGGTCCAACTACAGCCATAAATATGATACTCATCTGAAAGATTAAAGTTATAGTATCCTAGGCCGCCTCCATCATGTTGAACACAGGAAATCCAGGCATGATAAGAATCCGCACAAGCATTCATAATTATACCTTGAGGAAGTTCATTTTCAGGTTCACTGTATGCGTCGAAAAAATCTATCTCTCGATAATCATCATGATCGCCATTAGATAGGCATGAGCCATCAATTAGCCAGAATGCAGGCCAATCACCATAGTCATTTGGAAGTTTTGCTCTTATTTCAAAATAGCCATGATAAAATTTCGAAGTAGTTGTTATGATACTGAGAGAATATTTTCTTAACATATGAATATCAGGATCCGTCCAATAAGGAAACGAAAGCTTAGTTAATGGTAGTATTAAATTGTGGTTGTCTGTTAAGTTTATTTCATTTTGAGTATAGTAATTATTGACTATAGGAATATTTGCCCAAACTGGAAAGGTATCATTACCCTGTCTTCCCCAATCATACCATATTTTGCTAATATCCCCATAATTTAAAGTTACATCATCTGAAAAATCGGTTTCATCAAAATCATCAGAAAAAACCTCTATGTAATTTGTTAAAGGAAAATTTCCATGCATAGGAGGATTGTATGGTAATACGGGATATAGCGGCGTTACTTTTCCATCAGCTATTGCATTTTGATCGAACCAGCAGGTATAAAAC
>DMRR01000219.1:0-1127 GCA_003455275.1 Bacteroidota bacterium
TGATTGGTCTTTTAATTTATTTTGGTTACAGTCAGAAGAACAGCCATCTGAATAAAAAGTAAGTGCTTCCCGATTCTATTCTCGAAGTCAATAATCTTAAAGTCAGTTTTTCTTCCGATGAAGGAGAGAATACTGTTGTGCACGAAATTTCTTTCCAGCTTAATAAAGGAGAGATTCTTGGTATTGTAGGAGAGAGCGGTTCAGGTAAGTCAGTTACCTCGCTTTCGGTCATGCGGCTCATACAATCTCCGGGGAAGATAGATGGCGGAGAAATTTTTCTCCGGACAAAAAATAATGTTGAGCAAAATCTACTTGCGATTTCTGAAAAAGAAATGCAGAAGGTGAGAGGCAATGAAGTAGCTATGATATTTCAGGAACCAATGACTTCGCTCAATCCTGTGTTTACCTGCGGCGCTCAGGTCATAGAAGCAATTCTTCTTCATAAAAAAATTCGTAAATCAGAAGCGCGTAAACAAGTTCTTGCCTTGTTTGAAAAAGTTTTGCTTCCCGATCCTAATCGTATTTACAAATCATATCCTCATCAACTAAGTGGCGGACAGAAACAGCGTGTGATGATTGCAATGGCCATGAGTTGCAACCCATCTATTCTTATTGCGGATGAACCAACAACCGCACTTGATGTAACTGTGCAGGCTGCGATACTTCAGCTGATGAAGCGGTTGCAGCGCGAAGAAAACGCGAGCATTGTTTTCATTACTCATGATCTTGGTGTGATAGCCGAGATAGCTGACCGCGTGGCTGTGATGTATCGCGGAAAGATTGTGGAGACCGGAACAGTGAATGAAATTTTTTCTTCACCGAAACATCCATACACTAAGAGTTTGCTGGCGTGTCGCCCGCCACTTCAGAAAAGATTGAAACGGTTGCCGGTGGTTTCAGATTTTATGAGTGAGGATGCAAACGGAAACCTTATCGAAAAAAAATATTCTCCCAGTGATATTGAAATCGCTGAACTTGAATGGAAAAAACTTTCGGAAGAAAAAATACAGAAGCCACCTGTTCTACAACTGAAGAATGTGTGCAAGTATTATCCCGTGAAGCACGGCATCTTTTCCTTTTCGAAAGAAGTAGTGAAGGCAGTGGATGATATTTCATTTGATGTACAT
>DMRR01000219.1:1421-2602 GCA_003455275.1 Bacteroidota bacterium
CTTTGGGATTGGTAGGAGAGAGTGGTTGCGGCAAAACCACATTAGGCAGAACAATTCTTCAGTTGATACGCCCTACTTCGGGAGAAATAATCTTTGAAGGAAAAAACCTGGCGCCTCTTGCAGAAAAAGAATTGCGCCCGATCCGAAAGAACCTGCAAATTATTTTTCAGGATCCGTATTCATCACTCAATCCGCGCATGACGATTGGTGATGCAATTATGGAACCGATGAAGGTTCATCATCTGCACGGAAATAATTCTTCCAGAAAAGAAAAAACAATTGAGTTGTTAAGTAAGGTGCAGATGAAGCCCGAGCATTTCAATCGTTATCCTCACGAGTTTTCCGGAGGTCAACGACAGCGAATCTGTATTGCACGGGCACTTGCACTTGAACCAAGATTTATTATTTGTGATGAATCAGTTTCTGCTCTTGATGTTTCAGTTCAGGCACAAGTTTTAAACCTTCTGAAAGATTTGCAAAAAGATTTCGGGCTTACTTACATTTTTATTTCACACGATTTGTCAGTTGTAAAATTTATGAGCGATCGAATGGTTGTTATGAACAAAGGACGAATTGAAGAGATGGGATTGGCTGATGAAATTTATCACAACCCATCAAGTGAATACACGAAGCGGCTGATTGCAGCGATACCTAAGGGTGTTGGTGGATAGTGGTTGGTGGCTCGTGGTTAGTTGTTTGTTATTTGTTATCTTTTGCTGCACAATCGAAAAACAATTCTGTAGCGTTTGAAAAGTTGTTGTAACAAAAATTTAAAAAGGTCCTACAGCCTTTACAATTTTAACATGTTCAAAGTCGTTTTGAAAAATAAAATAGTAGGTGCCATTATCTTTTTCGTCTAAGCCATAGAGACTATACCAAACCCCTATCTTAAAATCGGCAGGCATTTTATCAAATACTCCGAGATGACTTGAATCTACAGGATAGTTTTTGGTTATGAATTCAACTTGTTCTTGAGCAGACATATTGTAAAAAGGATGTTCAGGAGGAAACATGATAGTAATTTGATACTTCCATGAATATCCAGATGTAGGTTTATGGAAATTAACTTTACTGACAGGTTTTTGTTGTTCTCCTATCTCACAAACTAAATTATTGATTACAGTATCAGGAAGTGGAATACCTGTTTCACCAATTGGTTTTGTAACTACCAATTCTCCTAA
>DMRR01000205.1 GCA_003455275.1 Bacteroidota bacterium
GTTTATGGCTTGATTCAACCGATCAGGGACTTTTTCGTTTGAAGAATTCGAAAGACAAAAATTTTATTCATTACGATTTGCAAAATGGATTGCCGAGTATTCATCTTTCAAGCTTGTGTGCTGACAAAGCAGGAAATGTGGTTGTCGTATGCCAGGAAGGTGTAGCCGTTTTTAATTTAGATGCTGATCAATTCAATTGGTATCAGTCGAATGAAGGAATCACATCAGTAGATGCAGATCTTAACACAACCTCACTTGCACCGGACGGAAGCGTATGGATAGGCGGAAAGAATGAATTCATTATGATGAATACTTCGCTAGGAAAGTATCGCATCACACCGTTTCTAATGCTGGACGGAGCAAAAGCAATGCTTGAACCATTCGACATTTCAACTTATCAAAACATACAGGCAAGCAAGAATCATGTATCATTTTCATTTAATGGTATTTGGTTCAGTAATCCATCTGAGGTTTCATTTCAATATAAATTAGAAGGATGGAACCGTGACTGGGTCAGTACAAAGGATCACAGCGTAAACTTCGCGAACCTTGATGCGGGTCGTTATACATTTCGCTTGCGATGCTCTCGCACGGGTGATTTTTCCAGAAGCAAAGAATTGAATTATCAATTCGCAATTTTAAATCCGCTCTATCTTCAATGGTGGTTTGTTCTGATCGTTCTGGGAGTTCTGATTATTTTAATTTGGCTCTTCTTGCGATTCCGCGACCGAAGAATGAACATTCTGCAGAAATTAGAAAAAGAAAAAATTGCATCACAACTTGAAACACTGAAAAACCAGGTAAACCCTCACTTCCTGTTCAATAGTTTTAATACTCTCGCCAATATAATTGATGAAGACAAGGACAAAGCGGTTGATTACATAGAAAGAATGACTGATTTCTTCAGGCAAATTCTTATTCACCGCGAAAAAGATTTAATCACATTGCACGAGGAAATGGAAATCATCAATGACTATGTCTATCTTCAAAAACAAAGATTCAATGGAGCTTTACAAACTCAAATCAGTATTTCTGAATCTGATGCCGAATCACATCTGATACCGCCACTTGTAGTTCAGTTATTGGTTGAAAATTCGATTAAGCATAATGCACTCACTTCTCAAAAACCATTATTAATTGAGATCTTCTTCGATGGTGAAAATTTTACTGTCCGTAATAATTTAAATCCTAAACTCACACGCGAACCATCAACCGGAACCGGCTTACAAAACATTTCTCGCCGAATGGAAATGCTTGGATTGGACGAACCTGAAATAATTAAGAATGAAAATTACTTTATTGTTAAACTAAAACTTCCCATAAAAGCATGATACGAATTTTAATTATTGAAGACGAAAAACCTGCTGCTCAGCGGTTGCAAAAAATTCTTCAGCAAATTGGTGAAGAGTTTGAACTGATTGCACATCTCGAATCCATAGAAGATTCAATCAAATGGTTTAAAAAAAATACTGCGCCTGATCTGGTGTTTTTAGATATTGAATTAGCTGATGGAAACAGCTTCGGGATTTTTAAAGAAGTAAAAGTTCTTTGCCCCATTATTTTCATAACTGCTTACAACCAATATGCAATTGATGCTTTTAAAGTAAATAGCATTGATTATTTATTGAAACCAATTAAGAAAGAAGATCTTGAATATGCATTGCAAAAATTTCATGCGACCACACGCCGCAGCGAACCCGATTATTCTGCGCTGTTAAAAAACCTGGTGAATAAAGAATATCAGAAGAGAATTGTTGTCCGTTACGCCGATGTAATTAAGACAGTTGATATAGAGAACATCGCTTTCTTTTATACTGAAGAGAAATACACTTTCCTATTCACTTTCGATAATCAGAAATACCCGATTGATTACACTCTTGATCAAATCGATCACATGGTTGATCCTCAAAAATATTTTAGAATAAACCGGCAGGTGATTATCAATTTCAAAGCAATTGAAAAAATGATTGCATACTCTAAGGCGAGGGTTAAACTAATTCTAAAACCGCTACCTGCATTTGAAACAGTCGTAAGCACCGAACGCTCGCCATATTTTAAAGAGTGGTTGCTTGGTTTTCCGAATACAATGAGAATTGATAAATAAAAATCATTCCTTCACAAATTTCTGAACTGCAACATCTCCGTTTTCAAATTCAACTTTCAGAAAATAGATTCCGGAAGAAAATGATTTAAGATTTATGATTTCGGATTTAAGATTATTTTTTGATTGAAATATTTTTCTTCCAACCGCATCTGTAATTTCAATATGGTGAGGAGAAATTTCATTGGGTATTTCTATAGTTAGATTTTCGGTGGAGGGGTTGGGGAAAATCATTAATTTATAACTATTATCTGGGTTAGAAATACCAGTTTGTCCCGAACAATATTTGAAAATAATAGAACCATTGATTGTATCATTCGGATAATAAATTGTATCGCCAGAAAAGGAAATAAAATTGCCCCTTGCTTCTCCTCCCACATATACCCCACCTTCATTATCAATTGCACACTGATATGTACTTCCATTTATATGCGGTGAAGTAAATTCATTAATGTTCCCATTCAAATCCATCTTCAATAAAAACATTGAAGTATCAGTTTTAGTGAAAGGACCAAAATTTGCATCTCCTGCTACCCATCCGGACATCCAAATTGCATTTTCATTTTGATACAACAAGTAAGACGGTGCTTGTCCAACATTGATATTTGAATTTCCGGTTTGCTTTACCCAAATCAAGTTTCCGGAAGGTGAATACTTGCAATAAAAAAATGTTCCATTCGCTATATCAAGATTATTTCCATCAATAGAAAGGAAGGTGTCCATTACCCCTGCTACATATACATTGTTTGATGAATCTGAAACGATGGAATAGGAAGGAGAGAATGCTGAAGGGCCAGTAACTCCTTTAATCCAATTGCAAACTCCTGAGGAATCAAACTTTGCCCAGTATGATGATAAACCTGTTGCGCCTGTATTTGTAAAACTTGTTGCACCGAAGGAAATATCCTGCAGCAAGTAACCAGTTATTAGTTCGTTATTATCTTGATCAAATGAAATTCCCCATGCCCGTGAACTCGGAGTTGGTGCTGTTCCTGTTGAATTCACAGCCCAAATTACATTCCCGTTAAAATCAGTTTTAACTAAGAAAGCAGAATTTGCTGTGGATGAAGTGAGTATATGTGAGTCAAAATTCAAAACTCCTTTGAATCTTCCAGTGAGGCAAATCTGATTTAATGAATTGATTGCAATACCATGACATTGCTTCGTACTGCCAGTCCCTAAATAATTTTTTGCCCAAACCAAAGTTCCGTTCAAATCGAACTTGGCAAGGAATATACTGTAGTTTGCAGGGGAAGAAAGAAAGGAGGTCGGATTAAACCTTATTGTGTCGTAATAAACTCCGGCAATAAAAATGAAATCATTTTTTTGTGCTATCACCGGCGCAAATGAAGAACCAAATACTTCAAACTGTTTTGCCCATTGAATTGCGCCACTTGAATTGAATTTGTTCAGGTAAAAACTTTGTGGGCTGTAAGTATTAACAAGAGTAGTTCCCCCAAATGCAATTGCTGAATCAAATGAACCAGTTGTAAAAACATTGTTGTATTGGTCAGTTGCAATTCTCTAAGCACTATAACTTAAATGAATAGATGGCTCACTTGATTCAATCCAACTTGTGCACTGTACATTGCTTTGATTTTGAAAAAATAAAATGGTGATTAGTAATGAAGATAGAATTTTCATATGGGTTAATTTTGTTTATGGAAATTTAATTCGATTTAATTAATCTGAACTATTGAATTTACTAAAATCAAATCAGTTGCGCAAAGGCTTCCCTGTTTCCAAAGTGAATTTGATTCGCTCCATTGTTTTTTTGGTTGTTACAAGGGAGAGAAATGCTTCGCGCTCCAGATCGAGTAAATATTGCTCGCTCACCTTTGTTGGAGAAGTTAAATCGCCGCCACACATTACAAATGCAAGTTTTTCTGCAACTAATTTATCGTGTTCAGAAATATATTGTCCGGTAAGCATTGCATTCATTCCGGTATAAAAAGCACCAAGTGCCGAGCGACCAAGTACAGTAATATCTGTTCGCTGTTGCGGCATGGTGTAACCTGCATCACTCATTTCAATCACAGCAGATTTGGCTTCAGCAATCACGCGGCTTTGATTCATCACAATACGGTCGCGATTGGTTTTCAGAATATCCATATCAAATGCTTCGGCTGCTGAGGTTGCAACCTTTGCAGTGGCAATGTTCATGAATCGCTTTTGCAATTCCGGAAATTCAATTTCACCTTCTGCATACGCATCACTCGCGCGCAGTGTCATTTCTTTAGAACCGCCACCGGCAGGAATAATTCCGATACCGAATTCAACCAAGCCGATATAGGTCTCAGCACTTGCCACAACTTTATCAGCATGAAGCGTGAACTCGCATCCACCACCGAGCGAAAGATGATGCGGCGCTAACACAACAGGAACGGATGAATAGCGAATGCGCATACTTGTGTTTTGAAAAATGCGCGCTGCAAATTCCAACTCATCATACTCCTGATCAATGGCGAGCATCAGCATCATGGCAATGTTTGCGCCCGCAGAAAAATTTGTTCCATCATTTCCAATCACCAACCCGCGAAAATCTTTTTCCGCAATCTCAATGCTCTTGTGAACTCCTTCGAGCACTTCGCTGCCAATGCTGTTCATCTTGGTTCGAAATTCGAGATTCGCCACTCCGTCACCAATGTCGAGCAATCGTGTTCCGGAATTTTTCCAAACAACTTTATCGGAAACATTTTCGAGAAGAATAAAATTATCAGTGCCGGGAATGGCTTCGTAATTTTTTGTCGCAGGGTTGTAGCATTTCTTTCTTCCGTTCTCGGTGATGTAAAAAGATCTTTTACCGGAAGAAATCATTTCATAAATCCAATGCGCAGGTTTGTGTCCTGCAACTTCCATTGCTTTAACAGTTTGTTCAACACCCACAGCATCCCAAGTTGCAAACGGACCGAGTTCCCAGCCGAAGCCGGCAATAAGTGCATCATCGAGGCGATAAATTTCATCTGAGATTTCTGGAATGCGATTGCTCACATAAGCAAACAGTCCGTAAAAAAATGCACGATAAAAATCTCCGGCTTTGTCATTTGCTGAAATTGCAATTCGCATTTTCTCTCGCAGGTCATCTGTCTTTTTTAAATCATCGAGAGCTGAAAATTTTGGTTTCGGATTTAGTGCATATTCAAATGTTGCGGGATTGATTGCATGAAATTCTTTTTTGCCCGAAGCGTTTTTCACCACTTTAAAAAATCCCTGCTTGGTTTTATCACCGAGCCAATTGTTCTCAACCAACTTTTGTACGAACGCAGGAATGTGAAACAACTCACGCGCTTCATCATCAGGGCAACTTGCATAAACAAAATTTGCCACCTTCACGAGTGTATCAATTCCAATCACATCTGCAGTGCGGAAAGTTGCTGACTTCGGGCGGCCGATTGCAGGGCCGGTGAGTTTATCAATTTCATCAATAGTGAAATTCATTTTCTCCATCAAATGAAAAATACTCATCACTCCATATACGCCAACCCGGTTTGCAATAAATGCGGGAGTGTCTTTACATAAAACTGTTTGCTTGCCGAGAAACAAATCACCGTAGTGCATCAGAAAATCTGTTACACTTTTATCAGTATCAGGAGTTGGAATTATTTCGAGCAATCGTAAGTAGCGCGGCGGATTGAAAAAATGTGTGCCACAGAAATTTTTTCGGAAGTCATCGCTTCTTCCTTCACTCATTAAATGAATAGGAATAGATGAAGTGTTACTTGAAACGAGAGTTCCGGGCTTGCGATATTTTTCTACCTCATCAAATATTTTTTTCTTGATATCGAGATTCTCGACCACCACTTCCATCACCCAATCGCTCGCAGAAATTTCTTTCATGTTGTCAGTGAAATTTCCGGTACGGATGTGTTTTGCAAAATCTTGTTTGAAGATTGGTGACGGATTTGATTTCAGCGTTGCAGCGAGTGCATCGTTAGCAATTTTATTTGGCTTGTCGCCTTCTGATTTCATATCGAGCATCAGCACCTGCACACCAATGTTTGCAAAGTGACACGCAATGCGTGAGCCCATTACACCACTGCCGAGTATGGTTACTTTAGAAATGTTTCGGTTCATTTTATCAGTATCAAGTATAAAGACACAAGTATCAAGATTTAATCGTAGCGATTTATTGAGAGTATCAAGAGAATTATGTGATTAATTTTTATTGTTTGGTTTTAGTATCGAATATCAATTCATATGTATTTACTGCTACATACATCTTGCTACTTGATACTTGTATTCACTTGCTACTCTCATTCTCTATACATCCCCTCAATCTCATTCTCATATTTTTTCTCAATAAATTTTCTCTTCAGTTTCAGAGTCGGAGTCAATTCCCCTTCTGCAATTGTCCATTCATCAGGAACAAGAGTGAATCTTTTTATTTGCTCGCTGTGGCCAAATAGTTTGTTGTTCACCTCCACCAACTCATTGTATTTCTTTTTCACCTCATCATTCAGCACCATCTCCTTTGTATTAGTGAACTTAATTCCATGTTTCTCACACCACACTCTTAAGTTATTGGATGATGGAACTATCAATGCCGCGGGAAATTTTCGGTTCACTCCCACCACCATCATTTGCTCAATCAATAATTCTTCTTTGAATTTATTTTCAATCGGCTGCGGCGCCACATATTTTCCTCCTGAAGTTTTAAAGAGTTCTTTTTTTCTGTCAGTGATTTTTAAAAATTTATTCTGAACAAATTCACCAATGTCGCCGGTGTGAAGCCAGCCATCT
>DMRR01000019.1:0-440 GCA_003455275.1 Bacteroidota bacterium
GAAATAACCGCCACCAACATTTTAGAAAACGAATTCATCAGAAATGAAGTAAATGAAATGGCGAAAGAAATGGAAGTTGAACTTCTTTCTCTTTCAGAAATCACACATAAGAATGATGAATTAGAAACTGAAGAAGAAGGTATTGCTGAAGAAAAATTTGATTCTGAAATTGAGTCGAACAAAATCCTGGAAGCAGAAACTGAATTTATATCAAATAGAAAAGATAAAATGGAAGTGGATGAATCAAAAGAATATTCCTTCCTTGATTGGTTAAAACAACTCTCTTCAAAAGAAATTTTAGAAGAAAAGAAGCCTTCAACCCAAGCAACTCCGCTTTTATTTAACACCGAAAAGGTTTTGGCGTTAAAGCCAAAAGAAGAAATTGTTCCGCTCGAACATTCGCATGACATACTGATTTCAGAACCACTGGAAGACATAAA
>DMRR01000019.1:789-7740 GCA_003455275.1 Bacteroidota bacterium
TCAGAAAAACGCTCTGAAGAAAGTTTGCTGGAAGATATTGGATTTGCGACTGAGACACTTGCAAAAATTCTTGTAGAACAAGGGAAATTTCAGAAGGCGATTTCGATGTATGAAACCCTTAGTTTGATATATCCCGACAAATCACTTTTATTTGCCCCCCTCATTAAAGAACTGAAAAAGAAAATTTAATTCCATGCTCGAAATCATGATTATTGCCATTGTTATTGCCTGCATTTTATTGGTAGGTGTAGTACTAATTCAAAATCCAAAAGGTGGCGGTCTCAGCCAGGCATTTGGTGGATTTAATAACCAGTTAATGGGTGTTCAACGCACAACAGATTTTTTGGAAAAAGCAACCTGGTATCTGATGGGCGGAATTGCGGTTGTAAGCCTTGTTACCGTTTTCTTTTTAAGTAAGGGCGGATCAACCACTCAAATTCAAAAATCAGCAATTGAAGGAGTGGCCATACCGGGAAACAATTCTACGCAATTGAACAATCAGCAAAATGCTGTTCCGCTTGTAAACGACACTGCGAAAAAAGCTCAGTAGTCTGTTGGGATAATAAATTATTTCATCCCACCCATTTCTATAATTTTCGAAAATTCATTTTCAGTAACAGGCATCACTGAAAGTCTTCCAATTTTTATCAAGCCAATATTTGAAAGAGATTTTTCTTTTTTAATTTCATTGAGAGTCACCATTTTTTTGAAAGCTTTCAACGGTGATAATTCCACCGCTACCCAGGCATCTTCATCAGTAGTTGGGTCCTGAAAAAATTCTTTTGTCACTTTTACTATTCCAACAACAGCCGTGTCCTTATTACTATGATAAAACAAAACCTGATCGCCCTTTTTCATTCCGCGCAAATGGTTACGGGCTGCATAACTTCGTACTCCAGTCCAATCAGTTTTTTTATCTGCTATTATTTCCTTCCAACCATAAGTTTCAGGATCAGATTTTACAAGCCAATAGTTCATTAAACCAAATTATTTATTTGAGATAAAAAAAACTTCTCCTTTTAAAATCAAATCCATTTCGCCTTCATAAGCATTGGTATATAAAAAAATTCTCTTATCGAATTTCCCTACAATCCTCGCATCGAATGTGGCTTTAACAAAACCATTTCCGCCTGGAGGTATTTCATCTTTTGTGTAATCAACCAAGGTGCAGTTGCATGTTGGTTCAGCCTTAGTGATAAGAAGTGGCGCATCTCCGGTATTCTTTATTTCAAATGTTACGGTCGCCGGTACATTGAATGGAATTTTTCCAAATGAATAAGAGTTGGTTTCAATCCAAAGTTTCGGAGCCGGCTTTCCATCCGTTCCAGACCCTAATTCAATCTGCGAATAAGAATAAGATGATATAAACAGAAGTAGAACAATTATACTTTTCATCAGAAAATTTTGAATAAAAATATTTTAAAACTAATAGTTTCCAAATAAAAATCCTGAAAAGGAATTATTCCTTAATAACTCTGACTACTTTCACTAATTCTGTTTCTGTTCGAATAGCTACAAAATACAATCCGTTATAAAGACCGGAAAGGTCTACTGTATTGGTAGCATTTGCCATAAGATTTACTTTCATTATTGGTTGTCCAACTGCATTCCGGATTTCAAGAAAACAATTTTCATTTCCCTGCGGAAGTGTGATCTTGAGAAAACCTTTTGTTACAGTTGGAAAAATATTAATCTCTTCTTTTTCTCCGGATGGTGAATTGATACCTGATGCACCTGCCGCTATTATTTGGCCGTTAAAACCATGAACCGAACACTGAAAATTGTAAGTTCCTTCAAAAGCGATGACATAAGAAAACGAGGAGCCGGTTGAATTGCTGAAAGAACTTGCACCTGAAGGAACAGAAATGGATATTAATGGATGAAAAGAAAAATCTCCCTGCCAGGTTATTGTATCTCCAACATTTGCATTTATCTGACTGGGAGAATAAGCCATTCCAATACTACCGCCGAATTGAACAATATGATTGGTGGCAAATACCTGAGAGAGGGAAAGAACAAGAAGCAAAAGTGTAATTCTGATTTTCATGTTCGTAGAATTTATTTTCTAAACTATTAAAAATTATTTTGATGAAAAAACTTTTTTTCACTTCCAACAATTAGACCGAAGACAATAATTGATTAGGATTATCTAAGAAGAGTGATATTTCCCTGAAAAAAATCGGTATATGTATTTACAAAATCTGTCTTTGAATAATTAATAGTATATGTAAAAACATCAACTGAAAGATTTTTACCTAAAAATTTTCCATCCCAAACTCCGTCGGGATCATCTGTTTCAAAAACTTGTTGTCCCCAGCGATTGTAGATGTGCAAATGGAAATCAGTTATCAGGCAATCATGAAACACATGAAAATAATCGTTATGTCCGTCGCCGTTTGGGCTAAAGGCTGTAGGAATGTGAATGCATTCATTACAGTCTTGATAATAAACAGTAAAATCATCTGACAGAGTTCCGCATGAATTGGAAACAGAAACTTCGTAATAACCTTCCTGCTTCACCATGTAAGTTGAATCAGTGCTGCCATTATTCCATAGATAGACACCTTCAGGTTGTGAGACATTTAAATGAATAGAATCTCCCCTGCACAAAAGCGAGTCACCAATATTTAAATCGAGGTTAAGCGTGAGCTTCTTAACATTTAATGTATCAATGTAAGTACTGCAGAAATTATGAATTCTCACCCAATAAAGCCCAGAGGTATCAATTGTATAAAGAGGTGAGGTTGTGCCATCCTGCCACAAATAATCCGCGCCGGGAAAAGAGGCATCAAAATTCAAAACCTCATCATTACAAATTAAAGTATCATCAGTTGTAAATAATCCATATGAATAGGAAAGGTTGGTTACATGCATTGTATCGCTTGCAACACCACACGAATTGGATATACTTACCCAAACAGTTCCTCCTGAAGAGATAATATTAAACGGAGTGGTAGACCCGTCACTCCATTCGTATAAACAATCATTGCAAGTTGGAATTAATTCATTAAGAAAAAAAGTCTGAGTGCCGCAAAGCACCGTGTCGGCCGGGCCGATTTCTACAGAAGGCGGAGATGAGTAACTTACATTACAGTAATAATTGCCAACCCCACAAACATTACTAACTTGAACTAAATAAGAACCCGGTTGATTTACGATTATTGAGTCGGTTGTTTCTCCGGTTGACCATTGATATTGATTAGTAACTGGGCCTGCATTTAATGTAATGGAATCGGATATTGAACATAGATAGGCTAAAGGAGGAAGAACCGCACCGGGTGGAGAAAGAAAAAAAATTGTTCCGGTGTCTGCTCCAGACCCGCACATATTTGAAACCTGAACCCAATAGGTTCCTGGTTGATTATAAGTAATTCCCTGCGTAGTTGCTCCTGTATTCCATAAGTAAGTATCTCCGTAGGGATAATTTGCATTCAAACCATAAGTTCCAACACAAAGCGTCACATTATCTAATAAGGTGGGGTTTGGAATTCCAATAACGAGAACTGATTTAATAATCGAATCCATCCCTGATATAGAATAAAAAAATAATTTCACAGTATAAATCCCTTCACTATTATAAGTGTAAGTTGGGTTAAACACATTTGAAGTATCTCCGGGAAAAAAATCACCAAAGTCCCAATGAACAGCGGTTACACCAAACGGGTTTAGAATTGTAAAATGAGTGGGAGTATTAGCGCATACAGTGTCAGCAATAAAATTTGGGCCGGCATAAGCGGAAACTGATCTGAACAAAAAAAAGAGAACAATTATGTAAAGTCTATTCAAGTCCGGGATTAATAGTTGCGTGTAAATTTATCTTGAGAACTTACAAATCAATCTGACGATCTTAACCGTGTTGAAAAAAAATTCCGTATTCAATCCTGAATAGCAGGATCTGACAGAGAGAAAATATTTTTAATGGTCGCATAATTCAATGGCTTGGTGTAAAACTGTTTTATTGAAGAATACTCTTTTGCCCTGGCAATATCAAGCGGATCAATAGAAGAAGAAAGAATAAATAATGAAAATTTGCTTCGTAATTCGTTTGAGAACTTGGTGAATCGTTCCATAAATCCCCATCCATTAAGAACCGGCATGTTTAAGTCGAGAAGCAAAATCTGTTCGCCTCCGTTTTCAATTTCTTTAGAATCATCTTCCATCCATTCGATAGCTGCTAATCCATTCTGGAAAATACGAAACTCAATATTCGGAATTGTTCGAGTCAGTACCATTTTACAAATCTGAATATTTACCGGGTCATCATCAACCAGTACAATTTTCTTATGCGAATCACCATTCAATAGCATTTCATGAAATTGTGCCTTTAAAATAAATGAAAAGATTGCTCAAAGTCAAGAGCGACGCAGCCGAGTAGAAAAAATCAGTAGTCAGAACTGTAAAAATTCCAGTTGTAATTCGTTACTGTAAACCATCTATGAATTTCTTGAGCAGAATTTCCAGATCGTTGAATTTTGTTAATGGCAATGTTTCAGCGCGGTCGTACACATCATGATAGGCACTGATTCCACCAAGTGTATAAATAAAAAAATCAGGAACACCTTTCAGGTAAAATGGATAGTGATCGCTGTTTGCTGCCTTGCCCCGGGATTGAACACTTTTGAGAAGATGATTTTCATCGTTTAAATTTTGTAACAACGAAAACTGGTTTGGAAATTCGGTAGCGTTTACCACTTTAATTCCCTCCTCTCCTGTTCCAACAATATCCATGTTGATCAGAAATTTTATTTTATTCAAATTTATCAGAGGGTACTGGGCAAAAAATTGCGAACCTATTAACCCAGCCTCTTCTCCACTGAAAGCAATAAACACAATTGTGTAATCGGGTTGATTTTGCTTCTGGGCATAATAGCGGCAAAGAGTAAGCAGCATTGAAGTTCCACTGGCATTGTCATTCGCTCCGGGGAAATAAACTGAATTCCCCATTTCTCCAAGATGATCATAATGCGCAGTTAGTACAATGAAAGAATCGGGCATTCTTTTTCCTTTCACATACCCGATTATATTCTGGGTCATTACATGTATTATTTTGTTTTGAATGTTGATGACCGCTTCACTTTTTGTAACAGGAAAAGATTTTTTCAAGACGATTAAATGAAAAAACGGAGAAGCTGTTTCAGAAACATCCATTGTAAGTTTTACCGAATTCAATTCAATATAACCGGCAGCACCGAAACATTTTTTTTCCTCAATTATTTTCAATAAGGATTTAACTCCACCTCCAACCAAGGTACTATCATCAATCACTAATAAATCTTTTTTTGAAACTGAATGGTAACTCCAATCTCCGAGCGAATTTTTTGAAGCGATCGATTCAATTTTCACCAGCCGGTATTTTCCTTTCAATCCCTTGCTTTCACCGGAAATGATATAATCCTTTCCCGCATCCAGCATTTTTCCATCAATTGAAAATTGCATCAAGCCCGAAAAAGAATTTAAGTCGAATGCAAATGGCTGGTAGTACCCACCTTGGTAACTCTCCAGTTTATTTTCAAAAAACATATTGGCGATATAGCGAGCAGCTTTATTATTTCCATCATGGGTGTATCCGCGGCCCAGAAATGTTTTTGATGTCAGCGTGTCAATTATCCGATGAGCGAATAAGCTGTCTTGAGCGTGGGAATTTCTCAAAAACAGTAAAATGAATAGTGAAACAAAAAACAAATGTTGTTTGTATTTCATTGAATGAAATTTTTTACCGTGTAAGTATATCCAATTAAGTGATGCATTTATTTCTTGATTTATGTCAAGCGCTGCAGATAATCTGCTGCTGAGTTTTGTTCTGTCAAAAACAAATTCATTTCTAAACACAAAAAAAAATTACAATGAAAACCATTAACACACTTTTCGCGCTTGCTCTGATGCTCAACATGTCAGCAGCTTTTTCACAATCAAAACCCACCATTGCTGTTGCGGGTATTGATTCAAAGGAAAATTCTATCAAGGCTTCTACAGTCGCTGATCTACTTCGGCTTGAGCTTGAAAAAACTGATGTCTTTACCGTAATGGATAAGTATGAAGTCAGTGAGGTATTGAAAAAAGACTCCACTTCGCTTGAATGCTACAGCCGCGAATGTTTGGTGAATGCGGGAAAAAAATTGAAAGCTGATAAAATGATCAGCGGCTCACTGGAAATATTCGGGAACAAAATTGTTATCACTCTCAAACTTGTGAATGTTAAAACAGAAGCTATTGAAAAAACTGATGTAAAAGAATTCTTGAATCTGCCGGATGAAATTCAAAATATGATTCAGATTTCAGTAAAGAGTTTATTGGGATTGGAGAACGATGAACTGCTCGTTAATACACTTCTCTATTTCCAAAACACACAAACTGCTCCCACCACAACTATCCATAATAACGGTCCAAGAATGGGCGTAGCTTATGTTACAGGCGATATGGGAAAAAGGCTTCAGGATGGAATTGAAAATGGCGGCTATGACGCATATCCGGTTCTCACGCAATTCGGTTATCAAAGTGAAGTCAGTTATTTGAGTGCAGGAAATTTCAGAGCCCTTTTTGAAACAATGTTTATGGTAGATGGTTTGGAACAACAAATGTTTATTCCATCCTTAATTGCGCTCAATGGTTTTCGCGATAACAAGCATGGTTGGGAATTCGCTTTCGGGCCAACCGTGAGTGTAAATAAAATTGCTGTTGGTTATTATGATCAGAATAATCAGTGGAAATTATCTCAGGAATTTAATCCTTATGATTCTATCCAGGCTTCATTTTCACCAAAATATATTACAAGAATTGATCGCCGGGGTCAGCTTCATCTTGTTACGGGATGGGTATGGGCAATAGGAAAAACTTTCAGAAGCGGTTATCTTAATATTCCGGTAAATGCTTATGTACTTCCTCGTAAAGAAGGATGGTATTGCGGGCTCTCAGTTGGTTTCAATGTCAGAAAGAAAACCAAATAAAATCATG
>DMRR01000019.1:8085-24866 GCA_003455275.1 Bacteroidota bacterium
AAAAAAAATTCCAATCATGAAAAAGATTTTCTCCATCCTAATCATTTTCCTTTCTGTTTGCAAGGTCACAAATGCGCAAACTCATAGCCACTACAATTCTCAAATACACAAGGACACCACTCGCAGAACCCGCCTTTTTTCTATTGCACCATTGAGTCTGGGAACTAAACTCAAAGTGCAATATGAAAAAGTGATTAATAAAAATTTATCCCTTGGCGTAACCGGCTATTACGATTTTCAACCTGTGGTTGATTTGCACTATGCAAAAAAGCAAATGGGGTTTGGTGCATTTGCCAGGTGGTACTTTACCTATCCTGCTCCGAATGGAGTTTACATTCAAATAAAATCAACGGCGCATTATTTAACCCAGTCAGGAGAATATTATTTGCCTTACGATGCAAACAACAACCCATCCCTTCCGGAATTTGTAACCGTTACCGACTCGCAATTCAGCTATGCGCTCGAAGGTGATTTGGGCTCACAATACTTAATAGCTAACCGGGTTCCTCTCGATATTTCTTTTGGATTAAAAACCGCAACCGTTCCATCATTTAATTTTCCTTCAGAGAAATATTTTTATGGAGAGAAATATATTAACTCATATGGAAACTGGCCAGTCATGCGAAATGGATTCGATACGCCATGGTTTCCATTTTCAGCTTCATTGAATATTGGAATTGCTTTTTAATACTCGAGTTAAAAAAAATTCAACATCAATTTTTGCCAGCAAAATCTCAATTCATTTCACGAAAGCAGACTGGGGAATCTTTGAACCAACAATTAATGAATTGAAAGATGAATTTTTTGGAACAAAAAAATTTTCAAATAAAAATTTTCAATTCAAACCAAGTTCTACTCCATCCAACTCATTTATATAATTTAAAAAGTTGTCGTCGTAAGAAACATAAAGCTGTTGGTTGGTCATTGACAGGTTCAATTGATCTTCCACATCGTTGATCTGAAGAAATAATGGAGTGTTTCCTTTATAATTCAATTGTATGACTTTGAACTTCTCAATGAAATCATGATTTACTTTTTCTAATTCAACTTTCATAACCAATTTTTTTACACGCTGCCTTAGATCGCTTAATAAATCAATATGCTTTACATAAAATTCAAACTGATCAACAGATCCATAGCGCAGCTTGTATGTACCGCGAACCATTACCATTAATCCGGGTGTTTCAAAGTATTTTTTCGTTTCAAGATATGTTTTTCCAAAAATGCTGAGCGTAGTTTCTGAATCGAAATCTTCAATCTTAAATGTGCCCCATGGATTTCCGTTCTTGGATATCCGGTGATTTACTTCTGAAATCAATCCAATAATTGCGATGTCGCGTTCTTTATAGTTTTCAATCTGATTAATTGGGCAAGTTCTGTAAGTTTCAATTTCAAGTCGGTAATCATCTAATGGATGCCCGCTTAGAAATATTCCTGTTACTTCTTTTTCCTTATGAAGCTTTTCAAACTGATTTAAGGGAGCAACAGATGGGAACTCAGGATCCTTTGGCGCATCATGTTCCGTATTACCAAACAAACCTCCACTGGATTTTTTTGAATTTGAAGTTCCGCTCGCCAGCTTCAGAATTTTTTCGAGCATATTTATTTTCTCGCCTTGCGGAGTTGCAAAATATTGAGCGCGATGAACACTATTAAATGAATCAAACGCCCCGGAATAAATAAGTGCTTCCAACATTTTTTTGTTCACTCCCTTTCCTCCGGCTCTTTTCACCAAATCAAAAATGCTTTTATAATATCCATTCAGCTTTCTTTCTTCAGAAATAGCGCGGACAGCTGCCTCTCCTACTCCTTTTACTGCAGATAAGGCAAACCTGACCACACCATTCTTTACAGAAAAAACTTCTTCGCTTTCGTTGATATCCGGACCCAGTGTTTTTATTCCCAAACGCTTACAATCACTCAGGAATTTTTGCATCTCTTCCACACTCGACATGTTGTGAGTAAGTGCGCTTGCCATAAACTCCGCCGGATAATGTGCTTTCAAATAAGTAGTATGAAATGCGACTACAGCATATGCCACCGAGTGCGATCTATTGAATCCATACTCAGCAAATTTTTCCATTGTGGTAAAAATTTCTCCTGCTTCTTTTTCGCTCACTCCGTTTTTTCTGGCCCCTTCAATAAAGATAGTCCGGTTTTTTTCCATCACTTCTTTATTCTTTTTACCCATCGCCTTCCGCAGTATATCTGCTGAGCCAAGCGTGTAGCCTGCCATCACTTGCGCTACCTGCATGATCTGTTCCTGATAAATCATTATACCGAATGTTGGCTCCAGAATTTCCTTCAACATAGGATGAGGATAAACCACTTGCTTGCGCCCATGCTTTCGCTCTATGTATTCGGGGATGTTCGCCATCGGACCCGGGCGATACAAAGCATTCATAGCGATCAGGTCTTCTATGTTTGATGGTTTCAGGTTCTTAAGGTGTGAACGCATTCCTGTACTTTCAAACTGAAACACGCCGGTCATCTCTCCCCTCTGAAAAACTTCTAATGTCTTTCTGTCATCCAATGGAATTTTATCCAGATCAATCTTAACTCCATGATTCTTTTCCACCATTTCAACCGCATCTTTAATGATTGAAAGAGTTTTCAATCCAAGAAAATCCATCTTCAGCATGCCGGCATGTTCGATAAATTTTCCTGAATACTGCGTCACCAATAATTCTGAATCTTTATTACGGGTAACCGGTATGTGTTCACGAATGTCACTTGGTGCAATGATGATTCCTGCGGCATGAACCCCGGTGTGACGGGAACAACCCTCAAGCGTTTCTGCAATTCGCATGGTTTTTTGAACCAGCGGATTGGGAGACTTTTCCTTTAGTTCAGCCAGTTCTTTATTCTCTTTATATGCCCTCGCAAAAGTGGTTCCCGGAATTTCAGGAATCATTTTCGCAATTCGGTTTGCCTCTTCCAGCGGAACACCCAACACACGCGAAACATCTTTCACAGCCATCTTCGGCATCATGCTTCCGAAAGTGATAATCTGCGCTACCTGATTTTTTCCATACTTGTCCACTACATAGTCAATCACCTTTTGCCTGCCCACATCATCAAAATCAATATCCATATCAGGCATCGAAACTCTTTCAGGGTTTAAAAATCTTTCGAAGAGCAATCGGTATTTTATTGGATCAATATTGGTGATATCAATACTGTAGGCAACTGCGGAGCCAGCTGCAGAGCCACGGCCAGGGCCTACTGCCACTCCTAATTTTTTTGCAGCTGAAATGAAATCCTGCACAATCAAAAAGTATCCGGCAAATTTCATATCACGAATAACTTTCAGTTCATATTCCAATCGTGAACGAACTATATCAGTTACTTCTCCAAATTTTCTTTTCGCACCTTCATAAGTCAGATGCTCGAGATAAGACATCTGATCAGGAAATTTTTCAGGTACACTGTACGCAGGAAGAAGTATGTCCCGGTCCAATTTCATTTTTGAAACCTTGGATACCACTTCCATTGTATTATCAATTGCCTCCGGGATGTCGGAAAAAACTTTCAGCATTTCTTCCTTGGTCTTGAAAAAAAACTGATTGTTCTCAAATCGCATGCGGTTTGGATCATTAAAATCTTTACCGGTTTGCAAACACAATAAAATATCATGTGCTTCAGAATCGCTTTCATTTACATAATGAGAATCGTTGGTCGCAATCATTTTCGTACTGAACTTCTTGCTCCACTTCAATAACAATTCATTCACCTTATCCTGATCGTTAATTCCATGTCGTTGCAATTCGATATAATAATCTTCTCCAAAATTTTCCAACCACCATTTGAATTCAGCCTCTCCTTCTGCTTCCCCTTTCTGAAGAATTGTGCGCGGAACAATTCCCGCCAGGCAGCATGTAGATGCTATGATTCCTTCCTTGTATTGGAGCAGAAGTTTTTTATCAATTCTTGGTTTGTGATAAAAACCTTCGGTAAACCCAAGCGAACAAAGTTTCATCAGGTTCTTGTAACCGATTTCGTTCTTAGCAAGAAGCAGCTGATGAAACCTTTTATTGTCAGAACGATCAAGACGGTCAGCACACAGATAAAATTCACATCCAATTACCGGTGTGATATTGTTCTTATTTGCCGAGCTTACAAATTGAAAAACACCATACATGTTTCCATGATCAGTAATTGCACACGCCTGCTGATTGTCATCCTTAGCCTTTTTTATAAGTGCATCAATGGATGCTGCACCATCAAGAAGCGAATACTGAGTATGGACATGGAGGTGTGAAAAATCGGGCATGGCTGGTTGGTGTTGGCAATAATAAAAGTATGTGCGTCACCATTGCAATTAAATAAAGTTGTGAAGAAAGGAGTTGTTGAAAAAAAATTATTCAGGAATTATTTAATTCTGTTTCACAAATTTTTTCACCCGCTCATTTCCATTATCATCTTTTATTCTCAGGAAATAAATTCCATTGGAGAGATAGCTTATATCAATAGTGGTTAGTGGCTGGAGGTTGGGGGTTGGAAGTTTCATTTCCCTTCCAAGAATATCTGAAATTGAAATTTCTGTATTTGCTAACCACGAACCACTAACCACTAGCCACCCACTCGTTGGATTGGGATAAACAGAAAAATTATTTTCATCATTCAAATTATCATCAGTTGAATTGTAGGTGGGATCAATGTTCCAGCCGATGTCTTTTAAAATGGCAAGAGTGATTGGTCCCGGATTGTGGTTACTGCTATGAGAAGATGCGAAAGGAGTCATCAATTCATTCGGATTTCCAACAGGATAACTTGCTTCATTCAAATGAACCATGCTGCTTCCGAGAGCAAATGTTGCCGGAGCATAAATGCGAGGAAACTGATTGCCTGCGAAACTGATCCCGTTTGTGCCGCTCCAATAAATTCCGTTGCTCGTAAATTCTGAAGCAAGTGTGTCTGATGGATTCGGGAAAGTGGTGAGCAGTGTTGTGTCTGCATTAATCAGGTAATGATCAAACACCCCGGGAAAAGTATCGAGTTGGGGCCAGGCAAACGAAGTGGTGAGTGGATAGAAATCTGATGCCAGCAGCATTCCAAGCGAACCCAATCCATTTGAAGTGTCAACTTTGCTAAGCCCAATGAAACCCAGACCGTGACCCAATTCATGCAACGCGACAGAAACGAAATCATATTTTCCTGCAGGACAATTTCCATCTGTTCCATAATACCAATTGGCAGATGCATTCAGATACATGTCCACATCATACTCTCCCGGATTGAGTTCTGTTCCTGCTAATTGGTTGGCGAGCGAAGTTGGATACCACACATCGTTCACTAATGCTCCGCTGAAATTTTTTCTGCCATTTGGGAAAGTGATTCCGAGCAAGCCGGTATTTCCCATCGGGATAAAAATTGCATTCACTTTCACATGCTGTGTTCCATTCAGAATAGATTCCCAAATTGACATCGCATAAGCATACGCATCGTGCGCCTGCGTAGTAAATGCCTGATAGTTTACATCAATTGTAAGACCACGAGACCCGCGCCCAAAATTTTCAGGCGGAGGAATTTTTCCATATTCATCTATTCCATTCCCATAACAAGCAATTTTCCATTGAGGCGAACAATTGTTTTGAGCAAAAACATTTTTAGAAAACGAAATCACAATCACCAAAACGCAGAACAAATATTTCATGATGAATAAAATTTTGAGCAATATAAAATGTGTTCCTTTTCAAATACAGTTTAGTTTTTGAGGCGAAACCGAAATCCCGCATGAGCGGGACACTTTTCACCTTTGACTTTTCACCTAAAGAATATCCACAGCGGAACTTGAATACACTTTCTGAGGTTACTTCTTCGTTCAAATACTTTTGAGCACAATGAGCAAAATAAGAGTCGGAATATTTTTTGGCGGCAGTTCGCGTGAGCGTGAAATTTCTTTTGCAGGTGGTAGAACAGTGTATGACAATTTGAATAAAACCCTCTTCGAACCTGTTCCCATTTTTGTTGACTCGTTTCACAATTTCATTCTGCTTGATTGGCAGTTCATTTACAAGGGAAGCATTCGCGATTTCTATCCTCCGGTTTCTGCGCTGCCAAATACGAAGCATGCTTTTCAGGTTTACATCGAATCATTAGGAAATCTTTCTGCAGAAAAACAGAATGAAATTATTTCTCAGGTCGGAAAAAAAATTCTTCCGCATGAGTTGAGTTCGATAATGGATTTTGCCTTTCTCGCTTTGCATGGTTCGTATGCCGAGGATGGAAGCATTCAGGGATTGCTCGATTTTCATCACATACCTTATTCGGGTTCAGGTGTTCTGCCTTCTGCAATTGGCATCAACAAAGCGTTTCAGAAGCGTATGATGAATGAGGGTGGTTTCACGCCGACTAAATTCAAAACCATTACTCGCAAAGAGTGGTTGAATGGCGATAAAAATTCTCTTATAAAAAATTCTGTTGATTCTATTGGAGTTCCGCTTGTTGTAAGACCAGCCAATCAAGGCTCGTCAATTGGAGTTTCTATTATTCATGAAAATGATTCGGAGAAAATCAAAAGTGCAATTGAGCGCGCTTTCTTTTTCCATGAATGGAAAGCTGATGAGTGGAAGAAAAAAACCAAAGAAGAAAAAATTTCTCATCTCGCTCACCTGTGTGACATACGAGAAAGTGTTGGCTTGCCTGTTCTTGTTGGGGACAAAAAATATTTTCACCCAGAAGAATTATTTGAACTGTTTGAATCGTTATCTCAAAAAAATATTTCATCTCTCACACTTGAGGCAGAAGATGCAGAAGTGGAAATTCTTCTCGAAGAATTTATTGAAGGAAAGGAATTCAGTTGCATTGTACTTGCTGATGAAAATGGGAATCCGGTTGCGCTTCCTCCGACTGAAATAGTGAAAGGAAAAGAAGTGTTCGATTACCGTTCAAAATATCTCGCAGGGCTTTCTAGAAAAATTACTCCGATACAAATTCCAGACGAACAGATTGAAGCGAT
Organism: Bacteroidota bacterium; assembly: GCA_003455275.1. Taxonomy (GTDB): domain Bacteria; phylum Bacteroidota; class Bacteroidia; order Chitinophagales; family UBA10324; genus CAXBPY01. Next base: position 15,047 of record DMRR01000019.1, read on the forward strand.
TCGAAACGAGTGCGAAAAACTTTTTTCGTTCTTCAGTTTTCATGTGTATGCCCGCATTGACGGATTCATTCGCAAGGATGGAAAAATTATTCTCAATGATCCGAATACTACAAGCGGAATGTTGCCTTCATCTTTTTTCTTTCATCAGGCAGCAGAGATTGGATTGAATCCTTCGCAGTTTCTCACTTACATCATTCACACAAGTATTCGTGAGCGAATGCGCACCACAGTGCGACCATCACTTTACTCTTCATTGCTCGCGCAAATAAATTCTTCTCTCGAACAATCACTGACAGCGCAAAAGAGCAAACGAAAAATTGCTGTGATACTCGGCGGCTACTCAACTGAGCGGCACATCAGCGTGGAGAGTGGGAGAAATATTTATGAAAAACTTGCGAGCAGCGATAAGTATGAACCGATTCCTGTTTTTCTTTTTGGCAATGATGAACAACATGAATTATATCAAATTCCAATTAATCTTTTGCTGAAGGATAATGCCGATGACATTCGTGAAAAAATTCTTCACTTCAGTTTTCATCCGGTGATTGAAAAAATAAAGAAGCGCTGCTCGAACATCACTTCAAAATTTTCTTCGAAAAATTATCTCTTCACTCCAAGGAAAATTTCTTACAACGAACTTCCAGAAATTGTGGAAGGTGTTTTTATCGCCCTGCATGGTCGTCCGGGAGAAGATGGAAGTGTGCAATCACAATTGGAGAAAGTTAGTTTGCCTTACAATGGCAGCGGAGTTACTTCCTCTCAAATCACCATCAATAAATTCAACACGAATCAACTGCTGTTGCAAAATGGTTTTCATGAAGCGCAACAAACTCTTGTTCAGAAAAAGGACTGGAAACACAGTGAAGAAAATTTTCTCTCTAACATTTTATTGAAACACAAACTCCCGCTCATAGCAAAACCGGTGGATGATGGATGCAGCAGCGCTGTGAAAAAAATTAAAACACGCGAAGAGCTTGCTTCTTTTTCAAGATTGATGTTTCGTGAAGAAGAATTGCTGAATGAAAAAGATGCAGCAGCTCTGAAACTAAAACCGAAGGAAGAATTTCCGCGCAAGCAGCAATACTTGGTGGAAGATTTGATTTCATCTGAGAAAGCAAATCACTTTTTAGAAATCACTTGTGGAATGCTCACTCATTTAAATGAAGATGGAAGCATTCGCTACGAAGTGTTTGAACCAAGTGAAACGCTTGCAGGCGCTGATGTGCTTTCACTTGAAGAAAAATTTCTAGCCGGTGAAGGTCAAAACATAACACCTGCACGCTTTGCAAAATCAAAAAATGATTACGAAGCAATTGCCTCGCAAGTGAAAAAAGATTTGGAGCGCGCAGCACGATTACTGAATGTGCGCGGCTACTGCCGCATTGATGCATTCGTTCGCATTTACGAAAACAACAAAGCAGAAACTGTGATCATCGAAGTGAATTCACTTCCGGGAATGACACCTGCAACCTGCATTTTTCATCAGGCGGCAATCAATCATTACAAGCCGTACGAATTCATTGATAAAATTTTAGAATTTAGCCGCCAGAACCAAAAGCAACACCAGCCGGCATAATTACCATGTGGCAATTCCTCAAGAGCAGAATTTTTCTTTATAATATACTTGGCATTATTGCAGCCTACTTCATCGTGTTTTGGCTCACAACTTCGCTGTTGAATAGTTACACACGACACGGCGAAACCATTACGGTGCCTGACATCCGCGGGCTCTCAATTGAAAAGGCAAAACAAATTTTATCAGAACGCAATTTAGATTTTGCCGTTGCTGATTCTTCATTCAGCGACAAGAAACCAAAACTTGCCGTGCTTGATCAAAGTCCGATGCCAAATGAAAAAGTGAAAGAAGGAAGAACAATCTATCTCACACTCAATTCGGTGATTCCTCCGCAAGTGAAAATGCCTGATCTCACCGACAACTCGCTCAAACAAGCGCAAATGGTTTTAGAAAATGTTGGACTTCGTGTCGGGCAATTGATTTACAAACCTGACCTCGCACAGAATGTGGTGCTCGACTGGATGAACAAAGGAAAAAAAATCCCGGTGGGACAAAATATAAAGAAAGGAAGTACGATTGATTTAATTCTTGGTGACGGGTTAGGAAATACCGAAGTGGATGTGCCTGAACTGATTGGTCACTCACTTCGCGAAGTGCGCTTCATACTTGATGCCTCTTCACTCAACCTTGGCGCCGTAATCGCTGACAATACTGTTCGTGGTGATTCGCTCGATGCAGTTGTATATAAACAAATGCCTTCTCCTGATGATGTAGATAACAAATTAAACCTCGGAGAAGCAGTGGATGTATATATTACAAAGGATCAGTCAAAAGTTATATCAGGAGGAAATGATGATCAGTAAATCTATTGATTCCCTTTAATTGCGTTTGCAATTTTTTCCCTTAACGCTTCACTTACCCGGCTAAGGGGCATTCGCACATGAGCTTCGCATAAATTCATTTGAGATAAAAACTCTTTCACACCGGCCGGGCTGCTTTCAGCAAACATCATTTCAATTTTATCAAGTAGAAAATAATGATCCTTCGTGGCGATTGAAAATTTCCCTGATAAAGCTGCGCGAATCATGCGCGAAGTTTCCTTCGGATAAGCATTAGCGACTACACTGATTACACCATCCATCCCGAATGAAATTCCAGGAATGCTTAAAGGATCATCACCTGAGATTACAAGAAAATTTTTCGGGCGGTGCTGAACAATATGCATCATTTGCTGCAAGTTTCCTGACGCTTCCTTAATCCCGATAATTTTTTCTGAATCATTAGCAAGCCGCAATGTTGTTTCTGCAGTCATGTTACTCATGGTTCTTGTAGGAACATTATAGAGAATCACCGGCAATGGGCTGTTCGATGCAACTGCCATGAAGTGCTGGTAGATACCTTCCTGCGATGGTTTATTGTAGTACGGACTTACTGAAAGAATCGCATCATATCCTTCGAGATTGAAGGTTGTGAGTTCGCTGATGACATGATTTGTGTTATTTCCACCAACACCGGCAACTAAAGATACTTTCCCTTTTACACGATTCTTTATGAAATTAAAAATCTCCTGCTTTTCATCCTTATCAAGGGTAACTGACTCGCCGGTTGTACCAAGTACTACAATGTATTCGCACTTGCATCGGACTATATGATCTACAACTTTTCCCAGTGCATTAAAGTTAATTCGGTAGTCAGCGAAGAATGGAGTGACGATAGCCACGCCCGTTCCTCTCAATTGTGAAAGCATAAAAAAAAATTTTAGACGATGTGTAAATAGTGCTTCACCTGTTCAGTGAATTTTGGAAGATTGTTTTTCCCCTTAAGGTCAATCATGAAATCGTAACAGAATAATTTATTAGGATTATAAAGCCCAATGCGATAGGAAGCATTGGAAAGAGCAGATATATATTCAAGAGGCAGATTCTCTGAAACACTTACATTAATCAGTATGTCAAATTTTTTTTCTATGAATTCTTTAACCAAAATTCCATTAGGTTCAAGATACCAGTTCAGGCTTTTTTGATTGAAATATGGAAAGTTAAAGTTGATGGCAGGTCGGGGGAAATTATAAAATCCGAACATTGAAATTTTTTTCTTAGTGCCACGAAGTGAATCTGCAAACTGATTTACCACAGCAGTTTGATCGGTGTCAGTTGCATCGAATATGATTCCAATTTCTTTTGCTTCTTCAAATTTCACAATCTGACGAGGAGGCTTATGAAATTTGAGTTCCTTATTCAGGAAGTAATAGTGAAACCATTTTTTTATTTTCCGAATCATTGTGAAATGGTTTAATCAGTTAATCATTAAAGACTCCCATTGAAGAAAATTTTTCAATTCGTTTTTCAATCCTTTCTTCGGGTGTAAACTTAGCAAGCGAGGTGAGGTGTTTCACTATTTCTTTTTTCAAAACAGAAGCCATCTCGTCTGCATTTGTGTGCGCGCCTCCAACAGGCTCCGGAATTATTCCGTCGATGAGCTTAAACTTATGCATATTCTCTGCGGTAAGTTTTAATTCATCAGCAGCGGTTTCCTTGTATTCCCAACTATGCCAGAGTATAGATGAACAAGATTCGGGAGAGATTACGGAATACCATGTATTCTCTAACATTAAAACTTTATCGCCGATACCAATTCCCAATGCGCCGCCGGAAGCTCCCTCGCCTATAATTATGCAGACAACCGGAACCCTTAGCGTTGTCATCTCCATCAGATTCTTGGCAATAGCTTCACCTTGTCCGCGCTCCTCAGCCTCCAATCCGGGATATGCTCCTGGGGTATCAATTAATGTTACAATGGGAATTTCAAATTTCTCTGCAAGTTTCATCAAACGAAGCGCCTTACGATAACCTTCAGGGTTTGCCATTCCGAAATTCCGATATTGCCTTTGCTTGGTGTTCTCTCCTTTTTGCTGACCAATAAACATTACCGACATTCCATCAATCTCGCCGATTCCGCCGACCATTGCATGATCATCAGCAATGTTTCGGTCACCGTGCAGTTCAATAAATCTTGAGCAAATTTTACTAATGTAAAAAAGTGTATATGGTCTTTCAGGGTGACGGCTAAGTTGTACACGCTGCCAGCCGGTAAGCGAGTTATATATATTCCTTTTTGCCTCCTGAATCTTTTCTTCAATCTCAGAAACTGCAGAGGTCATATCAACTTTTCCGCCCTCGCCTATTTTGCGCAACTTATCAAGTTGCTCGTTCAACTCTTCAATGGGTTTTTCAAAATCTAGATAAGTCATCAGGTGTTTTTTGGTAGGTGAACAAACCTAATCAGTTTTATGATAAAAAAAACGCCCCAACCATTTCTGGTCAGGGCGGGATAAAGCTTTAACTATGGCTACTTAGTTTCAAGCTTTAATTTTTGACTTTCATTTTGAGACTTATTATAATCTGCTAAGAATTTTTCTAATCCAATATCAGTAAGCGGATGCTTTAGCAATCCCAGGATTGAATCAAGCGGACATGTTACAACATTTGCTCCGACCTCGGCACAGCGTACAATATGTAATGAACTGCGAACAGAAGCGGCAAGAACCAGTGTCTGAAATCCATGCAATCCATATATCTGAGCAATCTGACTTATTAATTGTATTCCATCCCAGTTGCTATCATCAATTCTTCCAAGGAATGGGGAAACATAAGTGGCGCCTGCCTTGGCGGCCAGTATTGCCTGTCCAGCTGAAAACACCAAAGTGCAGTTGGTTTTTATTCCCTGGTCAGAAAGATATTTCAATGCTTTAACCCCATCTCTTATCATAGGAACTTTCACAACGATATTCGGATGAAGGGCAGCAAGTTTTTTTCCTTCGGCTATTATTCCTTTGTAATCAGTGGATATTACTTCTGCACTTACATCTGATTTTACAATCTCGCAGATCTTGATATAGTGTTCGAGGATATTTTCCTCACCTCTGATTCCTTCCTTTGCCATAAGTGAAGGATTGGTGGTAACACCATCGAGTATCCCCAAGTCTTTTGCCTCCTTTATTTGAGCAATGTTTGCGGTATCAATAAAAAATTTCATGGTGTTATTTAAAAAAGGGCAAGTTCCTACATCGCACCGCTACAACCGCTTATCCTTGCTGCCTTCCGACCCTGGGGAAGTTCACAGGAGCTGGTCGTATAGGGCTTGCCCGCGGCAAATGTATCTGTATGCAGGAGTTTGCAATGGGGTGTGGAAAAATAAATTGTTATGCCGGAAAATAATTTACAGAAAAATTCAGGATTTGCATTTTTTTAAATTAAACCAACATTTCATACAAAATTCCCAACTTAAATTCTCCATGTAATAAATAGATTCGAAAAAAAATTAATTGAAAGATTACAAGAATTCTGAGGTAATAATTAAGTAAAGAGTTTATTCTCGTTTCATTGATTGATAGTATTGATTCAAAAAGGAATTTGAATTGGTTTCACCTCCTTCTTAGATTACAAATAATTCCTAACTTGATAAATGATTTATTACTGTTTGTGAACAGAAAAGAAATTGTGGAAACATTTTTCGAAAAAGAAAATGAATTTAGCTGAATCATTGTTTAAGTTTTTAGTTTTATACTCTGAATGAAACTCTATCCGGCCATTTTATTTATTTTTCTTTCCACGCTTTGCCAAGCCCAAAAGCAAGCAAACAACTGGTATTTCGGAAATAAAGCCGGACTAAATTTCAACGGTGCAAATCCAGTAGCGATTGGAACCGGCCAATTGAATAATCAGGAAGGTTGCAGTGGATTCAGCGATCCGCACACCGGTCAATTGCTTTTTTATACTGAAGGAGATACTGTTTGGAACCGAAACAACCAGGTAATGCCTAATGGGCATTGGTTAGGTGGGTGCTATTCTTCAACACAGGGTGCGCTTGCAGTGCCTCGGCCGGGTTCGACATCTCAATACTACATTTTTACAGTTGGCGCTTGGGCGGGAATGGATACAAGCGAAGGAAGTTTTAAATTAAACCTGCTCGACATGACACTCGATGGCGGACTTGGTGATGTAACGGTGAAAAATCAAACTGTATTGACTCCGGTGTGCGAAAAGCTTACTGCCACACTGGACTGCAATGGCGTGGATTACTGGGTTGTGGTTCATAAGTGGAATTCAAGTGATTTTTATTCATACAAGCTGACTAATGCTGGCCTTAGTTCAACTCCTGTGATTTCTGCAATTGGGTCTTTTCATACTGATACAACTGGAGGAAACGGATTTGAAGCAATAGGCGCAATGAAAATTTCTCCTGATGGAAAAAAAATTGCCCTTGTTACTCATACAAACTTTTCGCGGATGGAGTTATTTGATTTTGATAACAGCACTGGAATTATTTCGAACGCAGTAATTGACTCCAATTATTCATTTACCGGCAACACCGGACTATATGGACTATCATTCTCCCCTGATAATTCTAAATTGTATGTGAGTATTGTAGGAAATGGAACTCAATCAATCGGAAATGTACCGAGTGAAATTCTGCAATACGATTTAAGTTCAGGTGTGGCATCAACCATCATTGCATCAAGAACACAAATTCATTCTTCAACTACCGACAGAATCGGCAACTTACAACTATGCACCAATGGAAAAATTTATGTAGCAAAAGCAAGCAGCCCGAAACTTGATGTAATTGTTAATCCAAATAATAATGGGCTGGGTTGTACTTATGTTGCCAATGGAATACAGCAGGGAAACAGCCAAGGTCAGCACTTCAGTTCATTTGGTCTTCCAAATTTTGTAGAGTTATATAACACACCTACAGAATTTAAACTAACATATAATGGTTGCGGAGGAACTTATACAGTTTCGGTATTAGATACTGTAATTCCACTTCCGGTCACCGTTCTCTGGAACTTCGGCGACCCGGCTTCAGGTGCAAATAATAGTTCCAACCTTTTCCATCCGACTCATACCTTTTCAACCTTAGGTACTTATACAATTACACTTACCATTAATGCGGGATGTATGAATTTCAATTACACTTCGCAGATTGATATGACAGATAGTTTTCAAGTAGATTATGGGCCTGATTTGATAGTCTGCACCGGCAACTCTGTTCAGCTCAATAATTCTTATAATTATGGATTAAATTATGTTTGGACGCCTGCCTCAAACCTGAGTTGCACTAATTGTCCGGATCCGGTGGCTTCACCCATTGATACAATTACATACATAGTTAGTATTGATGATGGCCCCGGTTGTCATGATGAAGATACAATCACAATTAATTTACTAAGTGGTGTTGTTGGTATGGTTGTTCCTGATACTAGTATTTGTCCCGGAAATTCAGTGCAACTTATTGCAAGCGGAGGAGTGAATTATTCATGGGTAAATGAACCAACACTCAGCGCATGGAATATTTCAAACCCGATAGCAACACCTACATCAAATACAACTTATGAAGTCATTGTTTCAATTCCAGGATGCACACCGGATACAGTTTCTGTGACAGTAGATGTTCTTTCATTTCCTGCAATTGATGCTGGTCCGGATTTAACAATTCTCACTGGAAACAGCGCGCTTATTGAAGCAACTTCTGATGGAGCATCGTGGATTTGGAATCCCGGTTATGGATTAGATGATTCAACCATACTGCAACCTACTGCTTCTCCCACGACTACAACAACCTACACCATAACTGCAGATAACGGACTCGGATGTCTTGCTGTTGATTCAGTGGTAGTTTTTGTTAATCCCGGAGAGTTGCCTTTGCTTTTTTTTCCTAATGCTTTTACTCCAAATGGCGATGGCAACAATGATTTGTTTGATTACTTCAATTTTGGTTTTGAAAAAGTGTGGCTCCGCATTTACAACCGATGGGGACAATTAATTTATGAAACGGATTTGCCACACGATGGCTGGGATGGTATGGTTGATGATGCCTTGCCTGCAGCCATGGGCGTATATGTCTATTATGCAATTGCCACTTCTTCCTCTAGAAATTTCACACAGACTTACAAAGGAAACTTCACTTTGATTCGCTAGTGTGAATATGTGAGTGACTTAAAGCTTCGCTCACTAATAGCACCATTTACATTTATCGCGATGCAAAAATTTTTTCTTTTCCGAAATCCTTTTCTAACTATTCTCTTATCGGTTTCTTTTTATTCAACTAAATCATTTGGTCAAAAGGAAGCTTCTATCTGGTTCTTTGGAAATGAATGTGCCATTGATTTTTCCTATTCATATCCTGTGGCCGTAACTGTAAGTGCCATGAAAACAGATGAAGGCAGCACCAGCATGTGCAATAGCGGCGGTTGGCTTCAGTTTTATACAAATGGAGCTGCAGTTTGGAATAAAAATCATCAGATCATGCCACATGGCAAAATGTTGAAAGGACATGTATCTTCTTCACAATCTGCATTGGCCGTACCTAATCCCGGTAATCCCAATATTATTTATCTCTTTACATCAGACGCAGGTGCATACGCCGATCCTCCCAATGTGGGAGTAAATTATTATACCATTGACATGACACTTGATAAAGGAAAAGGCGATATAAAAGGAAAAGAGGTTCAGTTGGTGCCCAATGCCTGTGAAAAACTAACTGCTGTGAAACATAAAAATGGAAAAGATGTATGGGTAATGGCGCACGGTTGGTGCACACAAAATTTTTATTGCTACCTGGTAACGAAGGATGGGGTTTCTAAAATTCCGGTGATGAGTAAAATAGGTAGTATTCACTGTGGAGGAAACACAACCGATGGTAACGGAATTGGATATATGAAATTTTCTCCTGACGGAAGCAAGCTCGCTGCAGTTATTTATCAGAATAATTTTTGGGAGCTTTATGATTTCAATAATGAAACCGGAACACTAAGTAATTATCGAGTCATCTATACACCGCAAGATAAACTTGGCTATGGATGTGAGTTTTCACCGAATGGAAAACTCTTTTACATCAGTTTTTATTTTACGAACGAGGTTTATCAATACGATGTATCATTTAATAACACAGCCGACCTAATGAGCTCAGCTGTGCTGGTAGTTCAAAGTCTCGATAAAAAAATGGGAGCACTGCAGAATGCAATTGATGGAAAAATTTATGTGACAAAGAACAGCGAGTATCTAGGATGTATTCCCAATCCGAATGTAAAAGGAACCGGTTGCGGATATATAGAAGATGCGCTCTACCTCAATGGAGGCAAACCAAAACTCGGTTTGCCAAATTATATCACCAGCTATTTTTTCCGACAGTAATATTTTTTTGTTACAGGTTGAACTCAGCTAAAACTGATTTTCCTTTTTATCATTTCCAGTCTAAGCTTCGCGGGAATACCTCTGCATGAACAGTTTTTTGAATGAGCTA
>DMRR01000221.1 GCA_003455275.1 Bacteroidota bacterium
TGTGCCCCGTATTTTTTTTATCTTATAGTTTGTCAAATCACTGTTCGCTTCAAGGCCATCACCATAAATGATTTCATCTGCTGTTTGGATTTTAACAAACTTGTTGCTTGTTATTTTCTCAGTTTGATCATTCCATATAAGTTCCTCAGTTTCCAATTTTTCACCTTTAACATTTACAACCACAACACTGTCACGCACGATCATCTCGTGCGATTTTTCGTAGGTGACACCATAACGGGCCGTGAGCTTGCTCTCCTGCTTCAATGAATCATCGAAGAAAATAATTTTCAGTCCGTCCGGTAATTCAGAGTAGGGATTTTTATCACGATGGCGAAGAAGTGAGGGTGCCTGCATTCGGGCTTTAACTTTTCCCTGGCTGCTGTAGAGCACTTCTATATCCTTTCCGGTTTCAACTGATGCTTCTTTCGGTGAAGAAACTTTATTGATATCTGATAAATCATTTTCGCATGAGAGTAATAACGAGAGCAGAAGCGATAAAAAAAAATTAAAAAGAAATTTCATTCGGCCGCGAAAAATAGGAATCAATTATTCAAGATAGGTTACGGTAATGATTGCATTGGAGTTTACACCTTTGTCATCTGTGCAGCTCACCTTCACTTTTCCAGGCGGTGGAGTAAAAAATATTTTTTCAGTGGCATCAGTTTCCTGCAAAAATTTATCGTTCACATACCAATATACTTTTTTCACATCATTGCCCGCTTGGCACGAAAGCGCCACCCGGTTATTTCCCTTCTTTTCTAATATATATTCTCCTCCGTCTGAAGGAGAAATAATTTTTGGCGCTTCACTGCTAAATACTCTTTTGCAATCAGGATTGTGCGGAGGAATTTTTTGATAAGGAATATTCTGTGACTCATAAAAATCAATTAGCTCCGGCGAAAGGTTGGGAAATAATTTTTTTTTGTATCCAATATCCGGAACACAACTCATGCAGTAAGAGATGGTTTCATCAGGCGACACATAAACATATTTTTCATGCTGACATTTTTGATTAGGCGAAATTCCGGGAATGAAATAATCCATCACAGCATCTGAACAAAAATCATTGAGTGGTAGTCCGGATTGAGAACATACATACCGGATATTCATTTCTTGCGGCATGGTGAACCAATCGTTAGTTGAATTGTAATCAATAGCATTGAACAAATCAAACAACAATGGCGTGGCTACTTCGGCGCCTGAAAGTTCGGGAACGCCCTCGCCGGTAAAGTTTCCAACCCAGACTCCAATTGTAAATCGTTTGTTGTATCCAATACTCCACGCATCTCTTCGGCCATAGGAAGTTCCTGTTTTCCACGCAATCTTCGGAAGGTGAACCAGGTTTTGATATTGAAGCGGCAAATCCGGACGGGCTAACCCGCTGAGAATATCAGTTATCATAAATGCTGCTGATGAAGAAAATAATTGCTGCGTTAAATGAGCTGAATCATTATAAGCAAATTGAGGCTCCCTAAAATTTCCATCAGTGGCAAAGGAAGAAAACATGCCAACTAATTCTTCCAACCGCACACCACAACCACCAAGAATTGTAGAAAGTCCAAGCTTGTTTCCATCCTTACTCACTTGACGAAATCCAGCGGCTTGCAGTTTCTGAATAAAATATTTTACTCCCAGGTCAGCCAGAACTTTCACTGCAGGAATGTTGAGTGAATTTGCCAATGCAAAATCAACTGTAACATTTCCACGAAACTTCTCATCATAGTTTTCCGGGTTATAACCATTGTAGTTTACCGGCACATCAGCAATTATTGTTTTTGGTGTAATCAATCCTTTGTCAAACGAAAGCGCATATAGAAATGGTTTCAGTGTACTCCCGGGTGATCGGACAGCCTTTACTCCATCCACCATGCCGTTATGCAATGCATCATTCAAATCAGCAGATCCGAGATAAGCAACCACTGCCTTTGTTTTATTATCCAAAATCATGACAGCCGAATTAAAAACACCGTAGCTTTTCACTCGCTGCAAATAATTATATGCAAGCTCCCTTGTTTTTGCCTGTACCAGTGAATTGATATGCGTGTGAATGATTGCAAGCGAGGGAAATTTTTTCTTTAGCCTGAAAGCCAATTGAGAAATTTGTTGAGGCACTTCGTGGCGCTTTACATCAAGTGGTTCCAATTCGGCGTCCTTGATTTCTTCAACCGAAAAAATTTTTTCGCTTCTGAAATTTTCAAGCCATCGGTTTCTTTCTTTCCTGATATAATCATTATTCTTTCCGAGCTGCAATGAAGAAGGTCGATTAGGAATTATTGCAAGAGTTACCGTCTGAGCAAGTGATAAATGTTCCGGTGTTTGCTGAAAAAAAATAATGCTTGCCGATTTCACTCCTTCAATATTGCTGCCATATGGAACGAGGTTCAAATACATCTGCAGAATTTCATCTTTTGAATAATACCATTCCAATTGAAATGCCCTGAAAATTTCTTTCAGTTTCGAAAACACTGAGCGCTCTTTCGGTTCTAACATTCGTGCGACCTGCATTGTAATCGTACTTGCACCAGATGTTCTTCTGCCAGAAAACATATTGTTGGCAGCTGCGCGGCATATGGCCACCGGGTTTACACCAAAGTGATAATAAAAATACTTGTCCTCTTTATTGATAATTGCTTTTCTCAGCTGCGGAGTGATTTCTGTCAACTCGGTTTTCATCCTCCACTTCTCATTGTTGTTCAGAAAAGCATGAATCACATTCCCACTTTCGTCGGTGATGATGGTTGAATAATTCAAATCAATTTTCAGTGGGAAAATAAGATTCAGGATAAATAAAATGCTTACTAAAACTATTACTGAAATGATTAATCGCTTCAGATTTTTTTTTGAAAAAAACTTTTTGAAAACCTTCATAACTTTCTTCATAAAAAATAAATTTTCAATAGGTATGAATATGATGCTGATGAAAGTTATTCCTTAAACGAAAAAAAATAATTCTTATTTCATTACTTCAAATTGTTAATGTGATTTATGTGTGCAAAAGCAGGTAAATGAGGGACAATTTCATTTTTTTATTTCACTGATCTTAATACATTACGCCCCATGAAAAAGAATAAGAAGGATAAGAATATGAAAAAGCCGGTTAAGGCAAAAAAAGCATCTAAGGCCCCTGCAAAACCAAAAGCAAAGAGCGCTAAGCCAAAGTACGAAAAGAAAAAAACTACAAAGCCGGCTAAGGCTGCAAAGTCTAAACCTGTAAAACCAGAAAAGGTAAAGCCACCAAAAAAAGAAAAGATAAAAAAAGAGAAACCACCTAAACCTGAGAAAGCGCCCAAACTTCCTA
>DMRR01000088.1 GCA_003455275.1 Bacteroidota bacterium
GGAAAATATTTTCATTCCTTTTAACGCTTGCATTCATTCCACTGTTACTCCTTCAGGGTTTCATTGCATTCACCGATACTGTTCACGATCGAATTAAAGTTCCGTGGGGATTCGATTTCAGTTTCGCAACGCGCAAAAGCGTTTTCATTCCACCCGATTGGAATCCATTTAATTTTTATCCTAATGATCAGCTTTATCAGGAAGGATATAATTATGTCGGGTTAGTAGCGATTGCGGCGATTGCATTTTATCTTGTCTATCTCATTTCCGTTTTATTAAAGCGGCCTGTGTTTGGGTTTCTAAAAGCAGTTCATCCTTTTGTGGTATTGCTTGTGTTTGCATCGGTTCCGGTTCTTCTTCATTCAATGTGCATACCGTGGAAGTATGATTTCATTCGACCTGTTGTTGATGAGTATTCTGTTTTGAGTCAATTCCGCGCACTCGGTAGGTTTGGCTGGGATTTTTATTTCGCTGCATCTATTTTGAGTGCAGTAGTTCTTTCGACTCTCATCAATTATTTTTTATCTGTAAGGAAAATTTATGCAGCGGTCACTCTGTTTGTTGTGAATTCATTTGTCTGGTCGCGTGAAGGAAGGGCAAATTTTTACCAGGTAAAAAAATATCATCAAGATACCAAAGTAGCAGATTCCTATTGGAAGAATCCTTCTTATTACAACGCACTTGCATCAGCAGGATACCATCCGCAAGATTTTCAGTCAATGATTGGACTGCCGTTTTTTCATAAAGGCTCGGAGAAATTTTGGATTGAGGCATCGTGGAGCGCAGAAGAAGCATTTAAGATTTCATACAATCTTCATTTGCCAATGTGTAATGCATATTTGGGAAGAACATCACTTTCAGAAACTGAAAATATTATTCAGCTAAGCAGCAACGATTTGATTGAGAAAAATATTCTGAATGATTTCCCTAATGGAAAACCGCTGCTTGTTTTTTATACAGGAGAACCACTCACTGAAAATCAAAAATCTTTTTTAAGCAAATGCGATTCAATAACAAAGGCGGAAACGGTCACTTTTTACAAATTGGATCTGAATAAACTGAAGACTGATTATACTCAGGTAAGAACAAAATTTATTACTCAAAAAGATTCACTCTATGATGAAAAATATTTAGCGACAACAGATTCTCTGAATCAAATCATTTACAAATCATTTTCCTCAGAAAATAATTCTTTTCTTAAAAAAGGAACTTACTACGATTCGGCAAAAGTGATTTTGTATTCTGGCCAAATAAGGGCACAGAGAGGTTCTACTCCGTACGAGGTTTCCGTTTGGGAAAAAATTTATCGCGACACATACGATTTTGCATGGTTCAACTTTAAACAATACAATGAAAACGGAATTCTTGTTAATGAGCAAAACTTTACAGGCAATAACTCAACAGACATATTTAATGGATGGATGCAATTAAAATATTCATTCATCACTTCGGGGAGAAATGATTCAATTGTCTGTTCACTGCGCGGAAAATTTTTAGAGTTTTCTGAATTGCTGATCAAGCCGCAAAAAGCCGAAGTCTATACTCATTTAAATTCTAACGGATCATTTGTTGTCAATAATTATTTCATTCCTGCAAATCATTGATAAAATAATTTCCATTCGCAATTAGTATTGTGAACTTTTAAAACTTCCGGTGGTTTGAATAAAATCCGAATAGCAAAGCAAATAGTATGAAACTACTTTACAGTTATTTAAAACATTTTTACCCGCTGCTGATTCTTGCCCTTGTTCTGGCTGCGGTTAATACAAGCTTCAGCATGCTTGATCCTTTTATACTCGGAAAAATTCTCGACAACTATGCACTGAAATTTTCAGCCTACACACTTAGTCAGTTTGTGAAGGGAGTGGGTTTGCTTTTGTTGGCCAGCATGGGTGTAGCGATGGTGAGCCGAATTACTAAAAACTTTCAGGACTATTTTGTTAATGTAATCATTCAAAGATTAGGCGCCAGAATGTATACCGACGGAATCAGGCATTCATTGGAATTGCCATACGAAGAATTCGAAGATCAGCGTAGCGGCGAAACACTTGGCAGGTTACAAAAAGTGCGCAGCGATGTAGAGAAACTGATGAACGCATTTGTAAATGTGCTCTTCACTTCAATTGTTGGGATCGTGTTCGTAACGATCTATTGCATCAGTGTCAAATGGATCATTGCTCCGATATATTTTTCAATGATTCCGATTATCGGAATTATTTCTTCTGTGTTAAGTAAACGGATAAAAAAAATTCAGAAAACAATTGTTGCTGAAACAACATCACTCGCCGGTTCCACCACTGAATCGCTTCGCAATATTGAATTGGTGAAAAGCCTCGGGTTGTCACAACAGGAAATATCGCGGCTCAATTCCACCACTCAAAAAATCCTGAAACTTGAATTGAAGAAAGTTCGATACATCCGAAGTTTATCTTTCATTCAGGGAACCATTGTAAATTTTTTGCGCACCACCATTATTGGTTTGATGATGTACCTCATTTTCACTCAACAAATTCATCCCGGTCAGTTCGTTACTCTTTTGTTCTACAGCTTTTTCATTTTTGGTCCGCTTCAGGAATTGGGAAATATCATTAACACTTACCGCGAAGCAGAAGCTTCATTGGAAAATTTCCAATCGATTATGAATAAAAAACCGGAACAAAAACCCGCGCATCCTGCACGGATTGAAAAAGTAAATTCCATTTCATTTGATCAGGTGAGTTTTAAGCATCAGAGTGCAACACAGAATGCGTTAACAGATATTTCATTCAAGGTAAATGTTGGCGACACCATTGCGTTTGTTGGACCCAGTGGCAGCGG
Source organism: Bacteroidota bacterium (assembly GCA_003455275.1). Taxonomy (GTDB): domain Bacteria; phylum Bacteroidota; class Bacteroidia; order Chitinophagales; family UBA10324; genus CAXBPY01. The sequence goes on from DMRR01000088.1 coordinate 2,818, forward strand.
AAAAACCACTTTGGTGAAATTGTTAGTCGGTTTATATAGTCCTAAGCAGGGATTTATTAAATACAATGATCAGGAAGGAAGTAACATTAATTTCGATGACCTGAGAAGTCAGATTGGTTTCGTAACTCAGGATGCACAATTATTCAGTGGTACTATTCGGGAGAATCTTCTTTTCGTTAATCCGAATGCAACGGACCAGGAGTGTCTCGATGTATTGGAAAAAGCTGCAAGCCATTCATTGCTAAGCAGGGCTGATAAAGGATTGGATACGGTGATTGGAGAAGGAGGAATGAAAGTTTCAGGCGGAGAAAAACAACGACTGAGCATTGCGCGGGCATTGCTTCGCGACCCCAATCTTATTGTATTTGATGAAGCCACATCTGCACTCGATTCACTAACCGAAGAAGAAATTACAGCTACCATCCGCGACATTTCTGATAACAGAAAACACATCACGATTTTAATTGCACACCGACTCAGCACCATTATGCACGCCGACAAAATTTTTGTGTTAGAGAACGGAAAGATTTCTGAAAGTGGTAAGCACGCTGAATTGCTTGAAACAAAAGGATTATACTACGCGATGTGGCGCCAGCAAATTGGGGAAAGAAAAAGAGTGATGCAGGCGGCAGTTTAGTGTTGCTGTTGTTCTCTTGAAA
>DMRR01000218.1 GCA_003455275.1 Bacteroidota bacterium
TATCCAAGCGAATACAAGAAAGCGCAAAAAAGTATGGAGCTGACACATCGCTGGCTCGATCGCTGTATTCATCACCTGAAAAATAAAAAGCCGGTTTATGATTTTGAGCAATCACTGTTTCCAATTGTTCAGGGCAGCACTTTCAAAGACTTAAGAAAGCAAAGCGCCGAGGTGATTAGTCAATACAAATGCGATGGAAATGCAATTGGCGGACTAAGCGTAGGTGAACCGGCAGAACAGATGTATGAAATGACAGATTGGGTTTGCCAGATACTTCCGGAAGATAAACCTCGTTACCTGATGGGTGTAGGAACGCCTGTAAATATTCTGGAATGCATTTCGCTCGGGGTTGACATGTTTGACTGCGTGATGCCAACCAGAAATGGTCGGAACGGAATGCTATTTACATCAGATGGAATCATGAATATGAAAAATGAAAAATGGAAAAAAGATTTTTCCCTCATAGACAAAAACCTTGAGAACGGAGTCAGCAATTTTTATTCAAAGGCTTACCTGCGCCACCTTTTTGTGGCCGACGAAATTCTAGCCCTGCAGATAGCAAGTATTCATAATCTTAGTTTCTATTTATGGTTAGTTAAAACAGCCCGGGAAAAAATAGTTGAAGGAGATTTTTTTTCATGGAAAAATAAAATGGTTAAGCAACTTGCGCATCGCTTATAATGATTATTCCCGGTTTTACAAAAATTGATCGCTATATCATTCGCAGGTTTCTGACTACCTACCTGTTCACGCTATTGCTGTGCATGATCATTGTCGTTGTTTTTGACACAACAGAAAAAATAGATGACTTTATTGATTCGCACATTCCTTTAAGCGAAATCATTTTTACCTACTATCTAAATTTCATTCCATACTTCGCTATTCTTTTCACTCCGCTTTTTCTTTTTGTCTCCGTCATTTTTTTTACATCAAGAATGGCAACCAACTCTGAGATTGTTGCAATTCTTAATTCCGGAATGACCTATCGAAGAATGCTGGTTCCATTTTTTATAGCCGCTTCAATTGTTACAGCATTTAATATTTACGCTAATCATTGGCTGGTTCCTGAGGCAAATAAAAAACGAGTCGGATTCGAGACACAATATATCAACACCTCGTGGAGTGTGAATGAAAGTAATCTTCATATTCAGGTAAAGAAGGGAGTATATGTTTATCTTCAGAATTACAATTACGCTGACAGCACTGGTTACCGTTTTGCTGTAGAACAAGTAGTTGATGGTAATCTGATTTATAAACTCAGGGCCGAAAGAGTGGTTTGGAATTTTGCTCAGAAAAAATGGCGCGTGATGAATTATGTGGAAAGAAGAAACGGAAGAATGTCAGAATCACTTCATGAAGGAAACGATACGCTGGTTCAGTATAATTTTTCTCCAAAAGATTTTGCAAGAAAAGTAGATGAAGCATCTACGCTTAATGCAAGCGAACTGAATCAGGTAATTGCTGATGAAAATCTGAAGGGATCGGAACTGGTTCCGGCTTTTGAAGTGGAGAAATACAAACGAACTGCCTTTCCATTTGCTATACTTATTCTCACACTGATTGCAGTCTCACTTTCCTCACGCAAAACAAGAGGTGGTACCGGATTATATGTTGGGCTTGGAATTGCTTTGAGTTTTTCATATATCTTATTTCAGCAATTCAGTATCACATTTTCAGTTAATGGAAATCTGCCGCCAATTGTTGCGGTATGGATTCCCAATTTACTTTTTCTTGTGATAGCTATTTTGTTATTACAACGAGCACCGAAGTAATATTTATTTTCTCCAGCGGCCTCCTGAACAAAAAACTTTTTTGTAATAATCATCATCAAGCGAACTGATGGTTACTCCATTGCGTACACTCGCATGAACAAAATAGTTATTCATCAAATAAACCCCGACATGCGACACTCTTCCGCGTTTTATTTTAAAGAATACTAAATCGCCTTCCGTCAGGTCTTCCTTTTTCACGCGCTGCGTTTCTGCATACATGCTGCGCGAACCACGAGTCAGTTTTACACCATACACTGATGAGAGCAACATACAGGAAAATCCGCTGCAGTCAATTCCCGATTGATCATTACCGGCATATTTGTATTTGACTCCCCACCATTTATCAATCAGTTCATACAGGGCAATATTTTTCAGTTCATTTTGCGGAACATGAAGTATAAGCGAATATTTTTTTTGAATGAGTTGTTGCTCATTGTTTAGATTTTCGCTAACAGTAATTTTTACTTTATCATCTTCATTTTTTGCTGTCAGCTCTCCTCCGTTTTTCGAATTAATTTTTTCGGGAGTGCTGATATTCCTTGTCGGCGCTGGCTGGCTTAGATTAACCACTACACTTCGCTGAACGGTACAAGATTGAATTATTGTTGAAACAATTATCAATGCAATTAATTTCAATAAAATTTTTTGCGATAAACTTTCCAATGAAAAAAAATTATGATAAAACTTTTTTAAAAGCATCCGGAATATGATTTAATAAATCGCTGGCTGTGATATTAAAATTTGTTTCGTTCCTGAGTGCAAGGTTTCCTGCTAAGCCGTGCAAATATACCCCCATGATAGCTGCTTGCTCAGATGTATATCCTTGTGCTAAAAAGGCAGTTATCATTCCTGTGAGCACATCGCCGTTTCCACCTTTTGCCATACCCGGATTTCCTGTTGTATTAAAGAATGCTTCACCATTAGTTGAAGTAATGCAGGTGTGAGCGCCCTTCAATACAATTACAATTTTTTGCCTGCTGGAAATTTCAATTTGTTTTTTCAGCCGTTCGAATGAGTTTGCACTTTTCCCAAACAACCTTTCAAATTCTTTTGGATGCGGAGTAAGAATTGAATTCTTTGGTATGTATTCCATCCATCCTTTATTCAGCGACAAAATATTTAAAGCATCTGCATCTATCACCATTGGTTTTCGAAACCTGCTCAACAAATTCACCAATGCTTGCTGGGTCAGAATTTCAATTCCTAAACCGGGACCAATGGCAATGGTTGTAAACGAATCTGTAGAAGGAATCTTTGTTATGCAATTTTCATGATCATCTAAGGTTAGCATTGCATCAGGCAAACCAGTTTGCAGAATATTATTTCCGATTCTGGGAATATGAACTGTTACCAAACCTGCTCCCGATTTCAAACATGCACTGGCACTCAGTAATGCCGCACCCATTTTTCCGGAACTGCCTGCAATAAGCAGGGCATGACCATAAACTCCCTTGTGATCAAATTTTTTTCGTGGCCGGAAAATATTTGCTATATCTTTTTTCTGAATAAGGAATTGATGAGAAATAATTTCATTGATGAAATTTTTATCGAGGCCAATGTCAATTGCCTTCCACTCTCCTACATATTCATAATTTTCAGGAAAAAGAAATGAAAGTTTAGCTGATTCAAATGTAAAAGTGTAATCAGCATGAATAGCGGTTCCGGCAGTAGGAGAATCAGCAAAAACACCTGAAGGGATATCAACAGCAACTGTTGTGCTCTTGAATTCATTTATGTGTTTCACTAATGCTTCAGCCAGGCCATCAAGCGGGCGCGATAGTCCGGTGCCAAATAGTGCATCAATTATAATATCCCTCTCTTGTATAAATGGGAAGTTACCATCACTGATATAATGAACGGGTATATTATTTTTCAGTAAAAGCTTTTCTTCATTCATTTTAAATTCTTCGCTGAATGAAAAATCAGATTGAAGAATGTATACCTGAACATCATAATTTTTTTTTGAAAGCATTCGGGCAATCGCAAGTCCATCGCCTCCGTTGTTTCCAGGTCCGCAAAAGATTTTTACTGGCCGTGCACTTGTAAATTGTTTACAGAAAATTTTTGTAAAAGCTTTTGAAGCGCGCTCCATTAATTCATTGCTGCTCACCGGCTCGTGTGCAATTGTGAATTGGTCAGCTTCCCTGATTTGAACAGCAGATAAAATTTTCTTCACAATATTCTTTTAATGAACCGCAATTGATGCGAGTAGTTTTTCTTTTCTGAATTGTAAATACCAAAGTGATCAAAATGATCAACGCGCACTTTGCCTGATGAATGAATGATTCTGTTTTTACTTACTATCATTCCAACATGAACAATTCGGCCTTCATCATTTTTAAAAAATGCCAAATCACCTGTTCGCGCTTCGTCTACAAAATTGATAAGTATGCCCTGCTCAGCCTGCTGAAATGCATCGCGCTTCAGTTTTATTCCGAACATTTTAAAAACGATCTGTGTGAAGCCGCTGCAATCAATTCCCCAAATTGTTCG
>DMRR01000116.1:0-2929 GCA_003455275.1 Bacteroidota bacterium
AAAGAGTGAGCGCTCTTCCTTATTATGAATCGCTTTTTGCCGCAGCTTTTCCTGATTCAGTTACTAATTATTATACTCCTGCAAATATTGGAACTGCCCTTGCTGCCTTTTGCTCATCAATCAATTCTTCAAACACAAAATTTGATCAGTCAAATTTTCAACCGGGAATTCTTTCTTCCATTGAGCCGGAAGGAAAAAATTTATTCTTTACAAAATACAACTGCAGCAGTTGCCATCTGTCAGTTACAGTTCCAAATCCATATGGATTCGATACTACGCAAGCTTTCTTAAATATTGGTCTCGATGTGGTTTACGCTGATAAAGGCTTAGGAGCAAGAACAGGAAAATCTTCTGACGACGGAAAGTTTAAAGTGCCTTCACTCAGAAATATTGCACTCACCGCACCCTACATGCACGACGGAAGATTTGCAACACTGAATGATGTGCTGGAACATTACAGTCACGGAATAACTGACAACGCGAATCTTGACTCACGGTTGAGAGACAGCAGTAACCAACCAAGGCGTATGAATATTTCTGATCATGAAAAGGAAGCGCTCATCGCCTTCTTAAACACACTGACTGATTATTCGGCTGTGCTTGATAAAAAATTCTCAAGCCCATTTGTAGTTGTTCAGTAAATTAAAATCCTGATGATAAAAAAAATTCTGCTCGCGATTGTTTTTCTATCGCAGTTAAAATCAGCGCGTGCGCAAATGGATTCCGCACAGTCGAAAAAAATATATCACGAGCTTGGTATTCAGGCAAACCCATTGCTGCGCCAATTGATAAACCTGAACAGCGGAAATGCCACAACTGTAACCAATCCATATTTGATGAGCTACTCACTAACATTTACAAAATGCAAACTGAGTTTAGATGCAGGAGTAGGTTATTCCTATCAATCATTTCAAGATAAAAATTCTCCTTCTAATCACATTTCAAGAATCAATGATGTGTTTTACAGAGTTGGTTTTGGAAAAAAATGCCATATCGGAAAAAGATTTGAGGCAGAATGTGCAATTGACTTTGCAGGATCAAATCAAAATGACAAAACATTTTCATTAAGCGTAACAAGTTTTGGCGGGGGGAATTCTGATTCAACTTCCACCACTACAAGCACTGTTAGTGGTAGTATTGGGGGCGGGTTGAGAGGAAATTTGAATTTCAATATTTCCAGAAGAATTTTTATAGGCACAGAGGCAAATTATTATTTACAATTCACTTCGAATAAGCAAAATGTTTTTGTCAAGGATGTAATAACCTCCGGGAGTTTTGTGCAGGTGACATCAACGAATACAAACACCGACACTTCATTTACAAAATTTTCACTCACGCTTCCAGCTGTGTTATTTCTGATAATCAAGTTTTAGAATTTCTGTTTATGAAAAAATGTTTTTACATCTATTTCCTGTTCGGTTGTGTAATTTTTTTTCTTGCTGAAAGTTGCCAGCCGAAAGGATGTACTGGTAAAAATGCACTCAACTTTAATTCAATTGCCAGGAAAAAAGATGGCTCGTGTATTTACTGCGATTCAATAGCGAAGATTTCAGGAGTTGATTCGATTGATTTGATTGATGATAACTCTGCCAGTACACACTTTAATCAGGTTGTTGCTCGGTTTTACTTTACACAGACGACAAAAAAATTTAATGACAGAGGTTGCGGATCAGATAGTTGTTTAATTTTTTATAGGATAAAAAACCTCACAGTAAACAACATTGATTTATATAATTTTATTCAAGGAAGCGGAAATATTTTTTTTAGTTTTAGTAAGTTCACAAGTATTCCAAATGGAAGTACCACTTCCGATTTTGAAGTCCCGAATAATCAAATCAGCAATCCATGCGGAGATTTTTCATCCGTGTTTTTTAGAATATCAAATAATTCCCCGATAGTTTATCATTGAGAATTATGAAACAATTTATCAATACTCAAACTTCCCGAACTCTGATTCAATAGTAAGTTTGGGTTGAGCGCTGGCTTCGCATCTGCCGATAATTTGTGCTTCTACTCCGAATGATTTTGAGATGCTGATGATTTCATCTGCTGCTTCGGCTTTGCAATAAATTTCCATTCGTGTTCCCATGTTGAACACCTGATACATTTCGCTCCACGGAGTTTTTGATTCTTGCTGAATGAGTTTGAAGACAGTTGGTGTCGGAAATAAATTATCTTTAATTACATGAACTGATTTGTTGAAGTGCATTACTTTTTTTTGTCCGCCGCCGCTGTTGTGAACGATGCCGTGAATTGGATTTTCACTTCGCTGTTTATCCTCACCAACTTCGGAGCCCCTCTCCAAAGGAGAGGGAAGCAGCGAATACTTTTTCAACACTTCAAGGATGACAGGAGCGAAAGTTCGTGTTGGTGATAGCAATAATTTTCCTGCATTTAATTCTGAGCCTTCAACTGTATCAGTGAGCCGCTTGCTTCCGGTGAAAACAATTTTGTGTGGTAAGTCAGTATCGAAACTCTCAGGATATTCTTCTGCGTAAAATTTACTCAGCACATCGTGGCGCGCGGCTGTGAGTCCGTTGCTGCCGATGCCGCTGTTGTATTCAGTTTCATAAATTGCTTTTCCGTAAGAAGCTAATCCAACAATCACATCGCCGGGCTGAAGATTTATTTCAATCACATTGCTGCGCTTCATTCGACATGCGATAGTTGAGTCAACACTCACTGTGCGAATCACATCACCCATGTCGGCAGTTTCACCACCAAGGTATCCGATTTCTACTCCGTGCTTTTTCATTTCATCAAAGAAGAGTTGATTGCCTTCAATGATTTGCTGTAACACTTCACCGGGAATTAAATTCTTGTTGCGATTGATAACGGAAGAAAAAATAAACGGACCGGCTGCACCTACACATAACAAGTCATCGAGGTTCATCACGATGCTGTCCTGCGCAATTCCTTTCCACACTGA
>DMRR01000116.1:3232-3772 GCA_003455275.1 Bacteroidota bacterium
CCGGTCTCCTTCCAATACAAGTAGGCAAGCGCCGACTTGGTGCCGCTTCCGTCTGCATGAAGAATGTTGCAGTAGTTTTCATCTCCCGTTAAAACATCAGGATAGATTTTGCAAAACGCATTCGGGAACAAACCTTTGTCAATATTTTTTATTGCTGCGTGAACATCTTCCTTGCTCGCGCTTACTCCACGCTGACTATACTTTAAGTTATCTGTTGATTCGGTCATTTGCTTATTCATTAATGGGACACTGATTTAAACTGATTAAGCGGATTGCCACTGATTTTAAAATCCGTTTTAATCTGTTACATCTGTTCAAATCCGTGTTCTATTCTTTATTATCATATCACAACATTTATCATTCTTCCTTTCACTACAATTATTTTTTTCGGTTGTTTCCCTTCGAAGTATTTCTGTAATGCTTCGGTTGCAACAACTTCTTTTTCTATTTCAAGAATTTCTTTGTCGAGCGGAAAAGAAATTTTTGTTTTTGTTTTTCCGTTTACTGCTACAGGATACTCGAAAGAATTTTCTACCAATA
>DMRR01000048.1:0-1052 GCA_003455275.1 Bacteroidota bacterium
GTTCACGGAAATAATAAAAACATTTCTGCGGTGGTAAAAAAATTCAATCCGGATATTGAATCAATGGAAGGCGCTGCTGTTGCATATTGTGCCATGCAGTTTGGAATTCCCTGGGTGGAAATACGCAGCATTTCTAACCGCATAGAGCGACGGGATAAAAGCAAGTGGAACATTCCGCTCTCGATAAAAAATTTAAATGATGAACTGAAAAACTTTATTGAATCAATAAAATGAAACTCGGCCTCTCTCCTTGCCCCAACGATACTTTTATTTTCTACGCCATGCTTCATGGCAAAGTAGATTGCGAAGGATTGGAATTCACTGCTGAGTTTCAGGATGTGGAGACACTGAACGAGATGGCATTCGTCAATGAACTGCCACTGACTAAACTTTCATTTCATGCGGGGCTTCATCTTCAGCAGAAATATTTATTGCTCGATTCCGGCGCTGCACTTGGACGCGGTTGCGGTCCATTACTCATTGCAAAAGAATTTCTGAACGACGAACAACTTGCTCAGTCACTCACTGGAATTCCCGGTAATTACACAACAGCACACTTACTTCTCAATTTGTTTTATCCAATCATTGAGAAAAAAGAAGTGATGGTGTTTTCTGAAATTGAAAATTCCATTTTAAAAAACAAAGTGAAAGCCGGAGTTATCATTCATGAAAACCGTTTCACCTACGAGAAGAAAGGTTTGAAAAAAATCTGCGACCTCGGCGAACGCTGGGAATCAGAAACACAAACCCCGATTCCGCTCGGAGGAATTTTTACTCGCAACGATGTGCCAAAAAAAACTCACGATGCTATTGAGAGAATCATTCGCCGCAGTGTGCAATATGCGTGGGCTCACGAGGAAGAAGTGATGCAATTTGTGAAACTCTATTCTCAGGAAATGGAAGTCGAAGTGATGAAGCAGCACATTAATCTCTATGTAAATTCTTTCACTGAATCATTGGGCGAGGAAGGCCATCGTGCTGTTTTTCTTCTTCATAAAAAGTGGAAAGAACTTAAACAGAAGAAATCAACTGCTGCTTAGTTATTACGGGTG
>DMRR01000048.1:1331-7799 GCA_003455275.1 Bacteroidota bacterium
ATCGCTATTTTGTTTCTAACACCCAAAGCGGACAAATTCTTGCGCGCGATGCAAGCGGGAATCTTTCAGTGTTTGTGAATAATGTTTCGCCCAGTCCGTATGGTTTGGAAATGGCCTGGGGAAATCTCTATGCGTGTTGCGGAGGAAAAATTTATGGCTATGATATGAGCGGCACACAAATTTTCAATGTGAACCTAGGAGCAACTTTCCTGAATGGAATTGCACACGACAACAGCGGAAATCTTTATGCTACAGATTTCAGTGCGAAAAAGATTTATCGCATAAACATCAACACCAGTTCTTACAATGTGTTTGTGCAAACAGCACAACTGCCGAGCAATTCACCCAATGGAATTATCTGGGATCAGGGACAAAACCGTTTGCTTGTTGTAACCTGGAGTTCCAATGCGCCTATACTTGCTGTATCAGTTGCTGATTCTTCTGTTACCACAATTGCTTCTACATCGCTTTCAAGTTGCGATGGAATCGCAGAAGACGGAGCCGGAAATTTTTATGTTTCCAATTGGGGAAGTCAGAGTGTTGTGAAATTTCCAAATGATTTTTCTACACAAACAACTGTCATGACCGGATTGCATAATCCCGCTGATATTTTTTACAACATTTATACTGACACTCTCGCGGTTCCAAACAGCAGCACGAGCTCAAACACTGTGGTATTTCAGAGTTTTGCTCCCGGCACTTCTATTACTGTTTGTAATGATGTTCCGCTCACATTATATCCTGACAGCATTTCATTTGGAGCAAGTGATGGTTTTGTAAGCGGAACGGATTCCATGCTTTACTGTGTAATAAAGAACACCAGCAACTACAGTTTTGCATATCCACAAGCGAGATTCAATTTTATTGATGCACTTCCTGCGGGAACCACTGTAGATGCAGGAAGCACAGGATTCATTGTGTTTGCTTCTTCATGGAATCCCGGAGAAGAAAGACCAGTGAAATGCTATTTCAATTCAAGTGCTCCAATTCCTGATGGTTACCTGATGCATTTTATTATGAGCGTTACCAATCTTGCTCCGTCATCAGTTGATACCTGTGCGTTCAGTGATACATTTCTTGTGGTAATGGATTTCCCGAATGCAATTTGCGATTGCATTGATTTTTCTTTCAACCCTTTCCCGAATCCCGCTTCAGATAAAATCTCAATCAGCTCAATTGGATATGATGTAAGTACTATTGAATTCTATGATGTGTTAGGAAGAAAAATCAGAACTGAAAAAATGAATTCGCAGGATGAAATTTTTTCAATTGAAGATTTTTCAAGCGGAGTTTATTTCATTCATGCATTGAACAACGAAGGAAAATTTATTCTGAGCAGAAAATTTGTAAAGCAGTAAAATTTTTGCTGAGAAAAAATATCCAAATGTCTCTTCGAAAAATAAAAACAAGAATTGAACTCATCTACATGCTGTGCGAAGCAGCAGAGATAGAGCATCAGTTGCTGTTGGTTTATCTCACTGCGGCGTTCTCGCTCAAAACAGATTTATCAGAAGGCGGAATTACAGAAGAGCAACTGAAGAAAGTAAAATCATGGCGCAGAAAAATTATCTGAGTGGCGATTGAAGAAATGTGCCACCTCTCTATTGTGTCAAACTTGCTGACTTCAATCGGAGGCGCTCCTCATTTTGCACGACCCAATCTTCCACAGGATACTCCGAAGTATTATCCTCCCGGTTTCTCGCTTGACCTGCAACCGTTCACACGGGAATCGCTTCAACGATTTGTGAGTTATGAAAATCCAAACAATCCTGAATTGAAAGCTGCAGAGTTTAAGAACGAAGAAGAAAAAATTCGAGCTGAAATTTTTTCCAGGGTTGACGATGATTGCCAGTTGATGGAAGAAGATATTCCGTTCAATACCATTCATGATTTGTATTCATGCATCAGCGAAGGATTTCAGTTTCTTGAGGAGCAACATCCAGGAAAATTGTTCCTCTGCGATTCGAGTGCTCAACTCACCAACTCAAAAGAAGTGAGACTTTTTGATGAACTTTTTCCCATTGTGGATTTGGCAACCGTGAATGAATCCATCCGGATTATTCTGGAGCAAGGAGAAGGAAACACCAGCAATGTGAAGGGGCATTTCAGAATTTTCAGCGACATACTTGAGGAATATGAAACAGAAATAAAAATTAGTCAGGAAAAAAATATTGAATTTATTCCGGCGCGTAACTGTATTGAAAATCCTTTTATACATCAACCGGCTGATGCAAGCGAAGTGAACATTATCGAAGATGAATTCACTGCTGAAATTTCATTGCTCTTCAATTCTTGTTACGACACGATGATGAAGATGATTATCCGCGCTTTCAATCATCATGAAGAAACCACTGAAGAAGTTTCTCTGCTGTGCGACACTTTTATTTCGTTCATGCACGATGTGATTACCCCGCTTGGAACATTACTCACCACTCTTCCGATGGGAGGCAGCTACGGCGATAAAACTGCAGGGCCTTCATTCGAATATCCGCGCGATATGCATTTGCTTCCTCATAAAAAAAGTGCCTGGCAGATTTTCAGCGAACAACTTGAATTGATTTCAAAGTTTGCAGCTGAGTTCTCAAATGATGAACGCGCTGCTGCCCGCGCTAAGTCAGTGCTGGCGGATGTTGCAATAAAACTCGCAGGGTTTGCCGAAAAGTTGAAATAAAGTATCTGTTGAGAAAAATAAAAAAGGGAGAACAAAATGTTCTCCCTTTTTCTTTAGAAAAAATATTTCCAATCAGTGTGCAACCACCAGTTTAGTTACGCTCCTTTCAGCAGATGATTGAAGAGTTACATTGTAAATTCCTGAAGAAAAGTTTTCAGAATTCAATTTCAAACTGTGATTTCCTGCAGTTTGGGTTCCAAGGTTTTGGTGAAAAACAATTTCTCCCAGTGAATTATAAACGGTGAGTTCAACATTAGATGAAGAACCTAAATTGAAATAGAGGTTTGAAAATTCATTTGCAGGATTAGGATAAACTGAAGCAGACCAGGTATTTTCTTTAATATCGTTTATTCCAACATGTGAGTTTACATTCATGCGAATGAAGCCGACATCCATTCCAGCCATGTTATACCATCCAGGAGTTGTTGCAACCGGATCGTAAATAATGGTGCTGAGATTAGCTTCCTGTACATAAGATGATGCAGCAATAAACACTGTATCGCTTCCACCGAATGATTCGATTCCGGCCAGAACATCAGAGCTGTCAGTTATCGGAATCAGGTTTTGAAAATTGATGGTAACAAAATGAGCAGCACCGTTGGTAGTGTTAATGTCAGCTGAAGAAATAACATATGGATCGGAGGTTCCCTGATCAACCCAATCAGTTCCGTCCCATGTATAAATATGCGCAATCACTGTAGATCCAACTGAAGTGTTTTCCTGAAAAGCAACATCCAATGAACCAACCTGTGTAGCGTTCGGAACGAAATAGTAATTTGCCAGCGTGTACTCATCATACTGGTTATACATTCCGCCTCCATCATACATTCCATTATCGCGCGCAAATTGATAGGCATGAACAGCAAAAGATTTGTTGATTGTATTATCTGCAGGATTATCATCTGTTTGATCGCCGGTTGTTGAATAAGTTACATTGTATGTTCCAACTCCGCTTGGAAGAAAAGTAGTATTCACAACCAATGTATCGAACGATGCAGGAGTAAAATCCTGTGCCGGACTCACATCATTAAATCCTCCGGGAGAAACTGTTGCAGTTAACTTAACATTTGTTTGGTCAGTAGCTCCCATGTTTGTTGCGATATTAGCGAAGTAAACTTCTTGCTCCTGACCGGTTGGATAAATTGTATATCCGTCTCCGAGCCAGGTATTATCAGTAGTCATATCATTTGCCGGTGCATCTTCTAAACTAACATCGTCAATCATCCAGGCATAACACCATCCTGATGCATTTGGCTGAAGGCTGATAGGACTATAAAACTGAAAGCGAATCCAAACTGTGGCTGAGCCTCCGGCATAAGGAGTAATGTTTACAATTACAGTTGCCGGATTAGGATCTCCATCAGGATCGGCATTGAAATCATTTACAGCCACACCGGTATTCACAGAGATCTTAGTCCAGTTTGTATTGTCTGTGCTTACAAAAACAAAAGTGCTGTCATAAAACCTTCTGTAATACTGCTGAAATTTTAGAAGCACGCCCGGATGCGAACTGCAATCAATAGAGTTAGCTGTAGTGATATCTCCAATCTGATTGGCAAATGTTGTAGTCATTCCATCGGAATCAAACATTGCAAATCCGTTTGAAGCGGTTGTTGACTGAATGGGGCTTATTGCATATCCGCCGGAAGGGCCGCTCGTTCCGATTACCCAGTTTTGATTATTAGGCACTTCACTGGAGATATTCCAATTTGATGCATTTGAAAAATCATCAGACCAGATTACTGAGCGTGAATTGAAGTAATTGGATTGAAGATGGTTTCCATAAACAATGGTTGGGTTTTTTTTGAATACGATGTTGTCGTTAGAATTCAATGGTGCCTGGGCAAATCCACTGAGGCTCACTGCCGCCAACACAAGGAGAGTAAAAATTTTTTTCATGATTTGGTTTTTTTGATTCCGCAATGTAACGAATCAAAACTCACACTTAAAACAAATTTCACTAATAGCGCAGGAAAATTTATGGTTCCTGAATTTTGTTTTCTTTGTTCCTTCTCAAAATTTTTTTATGAAAAAAATAATTTTTGTTTGGCTTTTTACATTTGAATTAGTTACCGGATTCATAGTATCAAAGAGTAAAGCTCAGAATTGTATTCCGGTTACCAATCTTGAATTTATGACTGAAATGAAAGTGCTCAATGGTCAAACAACTGATCAATTGAAACTGAATAATCTGAATTTGTGGTTGCGCGGTAAGTGTGTGCAGAGTGGGCAGGCAAAATCAATTGCATTGTTATTTCAATCGGATGATATGCGCCTGCAATATTGTTACGCTGCGTATTCCGCGCTGTCAGATAAAGAAAATTATTATGCGCTCTTCGATGCATTCAATGCGCTCTCCTATGCTTTTCTGTTTTATGATTTCGTAAATGAAAATATTGCGGAGACGAACACTGTTCCCATTCCGGATTCGGTTAAACTTTTTCCTGATTTAAATTATCCATCGCCTGTTTCTTACAAAGGAATGACGGGTTGCAACTTACCGATGAGCGACAATGATTTTAATCTATTGGTGAAACCGGTTGTGGATGCGCAGGGCGATGTAAATCGCGCCACCGCTGCAACACAATTTGTTCAAAGCAATTGCGTAAGCATGGCGCAACTGATGATGCTTTCTACTTTGATTCAACTCGATTTGAATCGTCAAAAGTTCATGAAGCAAAACTTTACAAAGTGTTATGATATGGAAAACTATCCGGCGGCCGCACAGGTGTTCAGCACACAATCATATCGCGATGATTGGAATGCATTCGCTGCAGCAACCATAAAATCATTGCTCCCTCCGCCACCGCCGCCTGTAATTGTATGCACTGTAAGCGAGCAAGACATGAACGCAATTATCACTCAACTCAATAACCAAAGCTTCGCAAGCACGAAGGTTAGCACTGCGAAAACAATTCTTGCGGCGAAGAAGTGCTTTACTGTGTCGCAGATAAAATCAATCGTAAAAACTATGTCTTTTGAAAATGATAAGCTTGATGTAGCAAAGTATGCTTATGATTATTGTATCGATAAACAGAATTACTATCAGCTCAGTGATGTATTTGATTTCAGCAGCAGCACAACCGACCTTATGAATTTTTTGAAAGGAAAACAATAATCCATTTTAACATTACAGGAACTCATTTTTCCTAATTCACTTTCTTCAATTCCATACCACAAACCGGACACTTGCCGGGTTGATTGCTTCCACTTCCTTCGCAGTGCATGGGGCACTGATATTTAAACAATGCATCATCGCACACAGGATTTTTTGTAGTGAAGAACCGATAAGAAATGCCAACCGTAAACTGCGTGCCGGTTACTACCTGAGTGCCTCTCACATTTTCATACAACGGCAATTCATATAAACCAAAAACTGTGAGTTTACCAAAACTGTAATTTACCTGGGGTGATAGCATTAACTTCATGCTTCCGGTTGATTTTGTATCAACATTATAGAGTGCAAGCAGGTCAGTATTTTTTGCGGAGCGCATCGAATCAATTATTTCACTTTTTAACTGAATGGTTACACCCGCTTTATGGAAAAATGTTTTACTGGCAAAGATTCCGATCCCCTTATAGTTGCCGAATTTTTCTCCCAAAGAATTCCAACCTTTCATTATGTAGGTAGCATTTGCAAACAATCTGAAATTATGCTTTGGAAAACCGCGAAGGAAAAATCCATAAAAAATAAAATCATGTGAACCATTTGTTGGCTGAACTAATGGAGGCGAAGTGGTAAAAAATTGTTCGCCATTGAATGGATTGGTAAATACAAGTGTTGAATCTGTATGACT
>DMRR01000048.1:8159-8797 GCA_003455275.1 Bacteroidota bacterium
CTGTAAACATTACAGCGCGGAAACAAAATCAAATCGCCCCAACCCTGGCTGCTAATGGTATCGGAAGCATGCAATCCAATTTGTGTTTTGTTAAAAAAGTATCCGCCTTCAACCGAGAAAGTCAAATCTTTTGAGACACCATAAGCAACTTTCGAATACAAATAATTGCTATTGTAATTATCAAATAGAGGAAGTGTATCCCTGTCTTGCGTTTTAAATTGATTATCGTTGATGTACTGCAAACTCGTTGCAAGTTCCAT
This sequence comes from Bacteroidota bacterium, assembly GCA_003455275.1. Classification (GTDB taxonomy): domain Bacteria; phylum Bacteroidota; class Bacteroidia; order Chitinophagales; family UBA10324; genus CAXBPY01. The sequence continues at coordinate 8,420 of DMRR01000048.1, forward strand.
TTGCTTCAATGCAAGAACTCCCTGTGAACCGCCCCCCGCTATGGGACTACCGCTTCCACCGGAACAACACCCCTGCCCCCTTGCCTTTACGCAGATAAACAAACACGATAAAATCAAAAATAAATTTCTCATTAGTGAAATGAATAAACCTTCATTAGTTTCATTCAGAGAAATAGCATCTTATTTCGAAATTGAAAATCTGAGAGTGTTGGACTCTATGCCTGCTGTCATTTTTAAGAAGTAAATTCCTGCAGGTAATTCAGCAGTTGAAATTTCGATTTCATGTGAACCTGAAGAAAAATTCCGGGATGAACCATTGAACATGCTTTGTCCAACGAGGTTATAAACTTCCACACTCACCATTGAAGGATATTTTAA
>DMRR01000062.1 GCA_003455275.1 Bacteroidota bacterium
TTTTCATGAAAGAAGAGGTTCCTGTTGGAATTTCTTCAATTGAAAATTCTATTAACTCGGTTTCTCTTTATCCAAATCCTTCTTCTGGAAATTCTTCATTGCTAATTGATGCTCAAAAAACACAGACTGTTTCATTCGGAATTACTAACTCAATTGGTACTCTCGTAAATGTTCAAACTGTTTCTGTGAAAGAAGGATTGAACTTCATTCCGCTTGAAACATCGCAACTCTCCAATGGAATTTACTTTATCAAAGATTTGTCACAAACCGGAAGCCAGGCAATGAAGATGGTGATTGCGCGTTAAGATTTTTTACGATTTCTTATTATAAATGATGTTGAGTTTTCGCATTGCTATAATTCTGTCGCTGCTCACAGCAGGAAGCAAAAGTTTTGCGCAAAGCATCCAGATAAAAATCGAAGACTCAAAGAACAAAACTCCTCTTTCAAGTGCGGTGGTGCTTGCAGAAAATTCAGACAAGAAACAATTTGTAGGAATCACCGGCGAAGATGGAACCTGTACGATTGATGTTTCTCTTCCATGCTTCGTAACGGTTCATTATCTCGGTTATCCTGATGTTCATACCCAATTGCACTCAAGCGACACAACTATAATTCTTACTTCATTAGAAAATAGTTTGAACGAGGTAGTAATAACCGGTGAATACAACATCAACACTTCTGATAAATCAGTTTACAATGTACGCGTGCTGGATTCAAAACAGATTGAAGCAAAGCAATCTTCTACGCTTGCTGATTTATTGAACACTCAGTTAAACATTCGATTGAACCAGGACAATATCCTTGGAACAGGAATTTCGATAAACGGATTAAGCGGACAGAATGTAAAAATTCTGATAGACGGAGTTCCTGTAATTGGCCGCGAGAATGGAAATATTAATCTCTCTCAAATTCTGTTAAATGATGTGGAACGGATAGAAATTATCGAAGGCCCGGCAAGTGTTATGTATGGTACCGATGCAATTGGCGGACTCATTAACATTATTACAAAACAGAACTCTCCCTCTAAAGTAGAGCTTACGCTTAATTCACTTTATGAAACAGATGGCAGATATAACATAGATGGAAATGCTTTTTTCAAAATGGGTTCTGATCATTTTTCTGCAAATGGAGGAAGATATTTTTTCGATGGGTTCAGCAATCCGGATACAGCAAGATGGCAGGAATGGAAACCTTATGAACAACATTTTTTAGGAGTAGAATATGGATTGAAATCACAGCACACGGATGCGCAATTCAAATTGAAATATTTTCATGAGACCACACAGAATAAAGGAGTAGCTATTCTGACACCCTATGAGGCGTATGCTTTCGACGAATATTATTTAACAGACCGATATGATGCAAGCTGGATACAATCTGTGCGGCTCACCCGTAACCTCAAAATTGATTTTACAAATGCTTATTCCAATTATAGCCGCATCAGAAATACTTACCGTAAAGATTTAGTTGCACTCACACAAGAGTTGGTTCCGCTTTCCAGTATGCAAGATTCCAGTTTGTTTCAGCAATTTGTTTTCAGAGGAAATTTTTCAAGGATTCTTCCTGTGAAAAAAATCAATTTCATGTTCGGATATGATGTGAATCTTGAAAATGGCAGAGGAGAAAAATTATTAGACGAAAAACAATCGCTTAATGATTATGCTTTGTTTATGAGTGCGCAGTTGAAACTGAATCGCTTCACTTTGCGTCCTTCATTGCGCGGTGGATTCAATTCAAGGTATGATGAACCGCTGATTCCTGCATTTAATTTGGTATTCAATCCCGATGATAGTTGGGCGATTCGCACCGGATATTCCAGAGGTTTCAGAGCGCCATCATTAAAAGAACTCGATTTACTTTTCGTTGATGTGAATCACAACATTCATGGTAATCCAGATTTGAAAGCAGAGGACTCACATCATTTTGTTTTCTCTGCAGATTACAATCAGCGAATTGAAAAATCAGTAGTGCATTTAGGTTCGTCACTTTCATTCAACAGTATCCATAATGTAATTACACTCGCACAAACCGACGCCAGCAGCAATTTTTACACTTACATCAACATAGACAAATACCGCACAATTTCAGGAGCACTTGAAATAAGTTATGGATATCAGCCTTTCAGTTTCGGAAGCGGATTTTCACTTACCGCTCTTTATAATTCGCTTTCAGAAACCAATGATAAGGTTCCGATATTTTCATATTCTCCTGAATGGAACCTGAACACAACTTTCGAATGGAAGAAATTAAATGCGATGATGAATATTCAGTTGAAAGTAACAGGAACTACTTTCGGTTATGCGCTTGATGACAGCAGCAATGTTTATCAAACACAAATTGCATCTTATAGCATGTTAGATGCTAACATCACCAAGAACATTTTGAAGAAAAGAATCATCGCAACACTTGGCGGAAAAAATCTGCTGAATGTTCAGGATATAAAAAGTACAGGTGTGGCCGGTGTTCATTCTGCTGACACGGGTTCGATACCCAACAGCACCGGAAGGTTTATTTACATTAACCTCGCTCTTAAAATTTTCAAACAATAGAATAATAGTTTTGCTTCATGATTTTGCAGTTTCGGTTTCTTGCTCTCGCTCTTATCGCTTCCCTCCTTTCTTCATGCTTTAAAAAAGATGATCCTGTAGTGCTGCCGCCACCCGGCGATGTTCAGGTTTCGCAAGTGAGCATGGGCCCCGATTATTACAATCAAATTTATTTTCAGCTTTCTACAAAAAATATAAAAGAAAGCGACCACCGGTTTTGGGATTTAGCTTTTGAATCATCATCCGCCGGTTATCATGTTTGGGTAAATGGAGGAAATCAAATTCTTGTTTCAAATACTAACAGTTCTGATTTCACACATGTAACAGACACAATTTTTGCTTCATGGAAATGGGATGCCAGCAGTTGGAATCCGGATTCCACTGCAATTGGTGACTGGACTCATTTTGTTCCCACCAATCCAACTAATACAAAATATGGGGTGGCTTACTCGAATCCTGGAAAAAATGAAGAGACCGAAGACTTACAAACCGGAACCACTGTTTACATTCTTGACTTGGGCACCGATGCAACAGCAAGTGAGCGTTTCAAAAAAATTGTTTTCGAAACAGTGAGCGCAACTCAATACACATTCCGTTATGCAAACCTCGATGGAACTAATCAGCACGAAATTCTTCTTCAGAAAAATTCTGCTTTTGCATATAAATATTTTTCAATAAGAAACGGCGACACAGAAGTTTTTCCTGAACCAGTGAAATCAGATTGGGATATTCAGTTCACCCGCTACCGGTATATTTTTTATCAGAGCGGCCAGGTGATTCCTTATCTGGTTTCAGGTGTGCTCGTAAATCCTGATGGATACAGCGTTGCAGTGGACACCACAAAATCTTTCAGCGACATTGATTACAACTTTGCCAAAGATTTAGTCTTCATTAATAGTGCACTTCATCGTGATGTTATCGGTTGGAACTGGAAGCATTTCAATTTTTCTACTTCCATTTATGAAGTAAACTCATCGAAGAATTATATCATCAAGGACAAAATCGGTTATTACTGGAAACTTCATTTCATCGGTTTCTATAATGACCAGGGTGTGAAAGGTTATCCGCAGTTTGAGTTTCAGAGATTGTAAATGCAAGGAGAGAAAGCTAGGGACGAGGGGCGCGTGATTACTGTATAAAATCTGCAAACTGTATTTACTAATAACCGATAACCACAGACTAATAACTAAGCTGTTTCCACCCAATCTCCATTCTCTTTAATGAGTGAGATGAGTTCGTCCACAGCGGTTTCAGTATTGATGCTTCGCTTCACAATTTCTTTTCCTTTATACAGTGTGATTTTTCCTGGACCGCTTCCTACATATCCATAGTCAGCATCCGCCATTTCGCCGGGACCATTCACTATGCATCCCATAATCGCAATCTTCACTCCTTTCAAATGATTGGTAACGGAACGAATCTTCGCTGTGGTTTCCTGCAAATCGAAAAGTGTGCGGCCGCAACTCGGGCAACTGATGTATTCAGTTTTCGAAATGCGCTG
>DMRR01000109.1 GCA_003455275.1 Bacteroidota bacterium
GCTTCGCAGCGAGCGCAAGAATTGCCTCCATGTTCGCGCACTGCCCATACAAATGCACCGGCACAATTGCTTTTGTTTTTGGTGAAATTGCTTTTTCAATTTCATCTGCATCAATGGTGAAGGTTTTCGGATTCACATCCACAAAAACAGGAACTGCTTTCAGCAGCGCAATCACTTCCACAGTTGCGAAGTAGGTGAACGATGGAGTAATCACTTCATCGCCCGGCTGAATATCGAGCGCCATCATTGCAATCTGCAGTGCATCGGTTCCGTTTGCGCACGGAATCACATGTTTCACTCCAGCATAAGCAGCTAACTCGCCTGCAAAATCCTGAATTGGTTTTCCTGCAATGAAAGCAGCGGAGTCAAGCACTTCCTGAATGGCTTTATCAATGTCAGGCTTAATTTTCTGATACTGGGATTGCAAATCCACCATTTGAATTTTGCGAGTTACTTCAACCATGAAATAATTTTTTTAAAATTTATTCTGAAATTTTTTTCAGCCCTGTCCCGAAACTATTCGAGAAGAGGCGCAAATATAATTGGAATGAAGAGCAGGCACTTCGCTGCAATGCTCCGGTTTTTTTTGATTGAAATAGACCGGAATGATAACAATCAATTATGTATCACACTTTACTTTTACCCCATTACAGAAAAGACATGCTCAAACAAGGATTAGAACAAAAACTTTTACAGAAACTTTCGCCTCAGCAGATTCAATTGATGAAGCTGGTCCAGATTCCTGCTGCTAATCTCGAAGAGAGAATAAAAGAGGAACTTGAAGCAAACCCCGCCCTGGAAGAAGGGGGAAATGATGAAGAGGAGGATCAAATTCCTGGAAATGAAGAAGAAATTCCGGAATCTGAAAATGAAGCAGAGGAAGAGGAAAAAGAGGAAGAAGAAAAAGTTGAAGGAGAGGAAGAAAAAATTGATGACGACACCGTTGAAGAAATAACCGATACATCTACCGACAACGAAGTGGACATAGAAGATTACATGGACGAAGATGAGGTGGCGGATTACAAAACAAGAAGCGAAGGTTACGGTGGTAAGGATGAAGAAAAAATGAGTTCGCCGATTCCTGTGCACCGGACTTTTCATGAATTCCTGGATGAACAGGCTGGAATGATTGATATCTCTCCAGAGGATCTGGAACTGATGCACTATATCATCGGAAGTATTGATGATGACGGTTATCTGCGCCGATCACTTGATGCCATGGTAGATGATTTAAGTTTCAGCCAGAACATTACAACTACCTACGATAAACTCGAAGAGTTGCTCAAACTCATTCAGGAGTTTGAGCCTGCCGGTGTAGGTGCCCGTGATTTAAAAGAATGTTTGCTTCTGCAACTGAAGCGCAAAGAAGCTCAGACACATAGTGTGATACACAACCTGTGTTTGATGGCTATTGAAAATTTTTTCGATCAGTTCACCAAAAAACATTTTGATAAATTACAAGAAGGTCTGGAACTTGAAGATGATGATTTCAAAAAAGTGATGGACATTATTGTTCACCTGAATCCAAAGCCAGGCAGTGCATATGCAGAAAGTCCGAATACTGAAGCTTTCATTGTTCCCGATTTTTTTATTACCAATGTAGATGGCAAACTTGAACTGAGTTTGCACAACATGAATATTCCTGAGTTGCGAATCAGTAATTCTTTCAAGAGCATGATGAAAGATTACAAAAAGAGCAATGACAAAAAACAAAAAGAAGCTCTTGTATTTATCAAGCAGAAAATTGATTCTGCAAAATGGTTTATTGATGCAATCCGCCAGCGATACAATACGCTTTACCAGGTGATGAATAATATCATGGATTATCAGTATGAATTTTTTCTTACCGGCGATGAAACCAATATGAAGCCCATGATACTGAAAGACATTGCTGAAAGAGTAAAGATGGATATCTCAACTATTAGCCGTGTGGCCAACAGCAAGTATGTGCAAACAGAATTCGGAACCTACAAACTGAAATTCTTTTTCAGTGAATCACTCAGCACCGACACAGGTGAAGAAGTAAGTACACGCGAAGTGAAAAAAATATTGCGTGACCTCATAGACCTTGAAGATAAAAAGAAACCAATTGCTGATGAGCGGCTCATGGAACTATTGAATGAAAAAGGTTACAACATTGCCCGGCGTACGGTTGCTAAGTATCGCGAACAGCTAAACATTCCGGTAGCGAGATTGAGGAGGGAAATTTGATGCCGGTTGACATTCATCAGTTCGTCTCACCAAGTTCAGACCCTTCTTCCAAAGAGAGGGAAGCAGCCCCTAATTCGTTCATGAAAATTGTTGCGATAGTTTTCACTTATGTTTTTCATCCGCTGCTTCTGCCAACTTATTCGTTTGCGCTGGTCATTTATACCAATCCTTTTTTGTTCGCGCAGTATGACAATCTCACCTGGATTCCGATACTGAAAGTTTTCCTTAACACTTTCATGTTTCCTGTTTTGAGTTTGTTGCTCATGAATCGCCTCGGCTTTCTTCCATCTTTTGAAATGAAGAATGCACAGGAGCGCATCATTCCTTTTATCAGCACACTTGTGTTTTACATCTGGACTTTCATGGTGTTTCGTAAGAGTGGTGACCCTACAATACTCAGCATGGTGATGCTTGGTGCTTGCCTTTCAACCAGCGTTGCATTTATCATAAACTTATTCCGCAAGATCAGTTTGCATTCTACAGGTATGGGAGTGTTTATTGGAATAGCATTCGGAAATGCATTTATGTCTGCACAGGATGTGTTGTGGGCGTTAATCCTAATTGTCTTCATTGCAGGGATTACCGGAACAAGCCGGCTGATATTAAAAGCTCATGAGCCAAGAGAAGTTTATCTCGGATATTTTGTTGGTTTTATGATGCAAATGATTGCCTTCCGATTTATGGCCTGAAAGAAATTATTCCTTCCACTTCAGTGTGCCGATAAGATGACGAATGTCTGTCGCCACAAACTTGATCACTGGTGCAAGTGAGTCAACATTTGGTCGGTTGTTGAAATAGAGTGAACCGCGAATGAAATGATTAAAACTATCCGTAGCATAAAACTGAATGTTGCTTGCGGCATTTCCTCCCACTTCATAATACAACCCGTAAACTTTATTTTTCGAGTTGATCACACTTTCATCAATGCTCGATGCTTTCACAGTGTGTTTGTAAGTCAGTACATGAGAATCATTAATCAGTTTCTCTAATGATTGCTTAGGAGTAATTTGTTTGTAACTCATATATATGGCTCCATTCCATTCAGGGAAATTGATATTGAGCCAGCAAGGATTTTCAGGAACAGTATCAAGAAAAACTGTGTCTTTAGAAATGGTGGCATATTGAGGATACTCAAATGAGAAAGGACAATATTCTGGATTATAAGTTTTGTAACTGTGTTCAGGAAATGAAATGCGGTAATATCCACGCTCCCTGGGAGTAAAGTCAGTATCAGTGCAGGAGGTGAAAAGTGAAAGTTGAAAAGTGAAAAGTGAAATGCAAAACAACACGGACGGAAGATTAAAAATTCCGGACCTCATGTCGGAACGGAAGGCGGAAGACCAGAAATTAATTTTCATTCGCAATTTCATTTTCTACCTGAATAAAACTCACTTTCACTCTCCTGATTCTGTGATTATCCATGTTCAATACCTTGAAACGGAAATTGTTTGATTCTATTTCTTCATTCACTGAAGGAATTTTTCCGCTGAGTTCGAGAATCAATCCTCCGATTGAATCCACATCACCTTTCACTTCTTCGAATGGCTGGTTTTTAATTCCCATGGCGCGATACATATCATTCAGTAAAGTCTTTCCCTCGAACACAAAAGTGTTTTTATCCAACTGTGCATAATCAAATTCAGTTTTCTCATCCAGCTCATCACGGATTTCTCCAATGATTTCTTCCAAAATATCTTCCATTGTAATTAGTCCGGCAGTGGTTCCGTATTCATCAATTACAATGGCCATGTGAATCATCTTGGTTTGAAATTCAATCAACAAATCAGAAATTCTTTTTCCCTCCGGAACAAAAAAAGCCGGACGAAGAATTTTTTGCCAGCTCACATTGTCCTGTGTTTGTAAAAATTGAAGCAAATCTTTTGTGTAAAGAATTCCAATGATGTTGTCAGGTGAATCGCGGTACACAGGCAGGCGAGAGTAGCCGCTATCCTTCACCACTTTTAATGTTTCATCAAATGTTTTTGATTCATCAAGAGTCACAATATCCATACGCGGTTTCATCACTTCCTTTACATGGGTGCTTCCGAAATTGAGAATCCCTTTAAGGAACTTGGCTTCCTGTTTTTCGGTTGCTTGTTCTTCCTGTTCAGTTTGTTTTTGATACAATGATTTTACTTCTCCATTATGCTGCACGGCCTTTGTTTGCCTCAGCATTTTCACTCCCCGCATTGATAAAAGTGTGAATGGAGAAAAAATTTTCTCAAGAAAAAATAATCCGGGAAGGGTCCACTTCGTCCACCTTACATTATGCCTTTCAGCGAAAGTTTTGGGAATGATATGCTGCAACACAATCATCATTGTAGTAAACAAGAATATTTCCGGCAACAGTAGCCATGAGTGCAAATGTGAGTAAGTGATAATGCTTATTTCAACCAGGACATATCCAATAAGCAGTATAAGTAAGGCAGAGAAAAAAGTTTGGAGCACATCAATCGTTGCCAGAAGGTATCGTGGTTTTTCCATCATGCGAACTAGGTATTGATACCGGCGGGGCGAATCGCGTTGCATCTCTTCAAGATCATCTGGTGTAAGTGAAAAGATTGCAGCTTCGGCTCCGCCAAGCAGAGTGATGGATGCGGTCAGAAATATACCAAGGACTGTTAGCGCTCCGAGATAAATAGTGAGCGGGTCAATGCTGAATGAAAAAAGTAAAATCATCAGCCGAACGCCAATGTCTTGATCAGATTCGATAGGGAAAAATTTTCAGCCAAAGTTAAAAAGGCAGATCATCCGATTGATCGGAAGAACCGGGCTCGACAGGAGCCTCCACCGACGCTGTGATTGAAGTTTCTGAATTATTGCGGGGCGATTCTTTTTTCGAATGAATATTCACTGTGTCAGCAATAACCTCAGTCTTGTAATGTTTGTTGTTGTTTGCATCATTCCAGCTATGGGTGCGAAGGCGTCCTTCAATAAAAACCAGATCACCTTTGTGTACATATTTTAGGCAGAACTCGCCAAGAAATCTCCAGGCGACAATATTGTGCCATTCAGTAATCCGGTTTCCGTTTTTGTCCTTGATTCCTTCAGTCGTAGCGAGGCGGAATTTTGCGAGTTTAATTCCCCCTTCAAGGGTTTGAATTTCAGGGTCGCTACCTACATTGCCCATAAGTATAACTTTGTTGACGCCTCTCATTTTATGGTGTTTGTTTTTTTAGTGCCACCAAAATATACAGTTTTCAAATATTGATCAATCAACTTAGGCACAGCCCTGTTCATGAGTTGACTTTTTGAGACAACCAGAAACTTATTTCCGCTATATGTACTAATCTCAGTTTGATAAAAGCGCGCCCGAATGATCTGGTGAGTTAGTAGTTGATGAAATTCTTTACTCCTTGTAAGAGAAATTTTATTTTCAGTAAAAATATTTTTGTATTCCGGTGTTTTTTTTAATTCGGAATCACTTAAAAATTTTTCTCTTTCAATCACCGGGAATTGATTCAATCCCTTCCAGATGTCATTGCCATTTCTTTTCTCGAACAAAAACCCTTTAGCAGTTTTCACAATGAAGAAATGGAAGAACCGTTCAGTGATCTTCGTTTTCTTCTCTTTCACCGGAAGAAAATCAATAAGATTTTTTTTCAATGAAATACAATCAGTATTAAATGGGCAGCGATCACAATCTGGTGAAACAGGTTTGCAAAGAGTTGCACCAAAATCCATTATGGCCTGATTGAATGCTGCTGCATTTTTTTTATCAAGTAATTCATTTGCCAGAGAAGAAAATATTTTTTTTCCTCCGGAGGAATCAATCGGAGTCTTAATTCCGAAATATCTGGAGAGCGCACGATAAACATTACCGTCGACAACCGCATGTGGAAGATTAAACGCAAACGATGAAATTGCAGCTGCTGTATATGCACCGACACCCTTCACCTTTAACCATCCTTCATAATTATTCGGAAAGACTCCATTCAATTCATTTGCTATGTACTTTGAAGCTGAATGAAGATTGCGTGCGCGTGAATAATAACCCAAACCTTGCCAGGCCTTCATCACTTTTTCTTCGCTCGCTGCAGACAGATGCTGAACTGTCGGGAACAACTCAATAAATTTAAGGTAGTAAGGTAATCCCTGTTCTACTCTGGTTTGTTGAAGAATAATTTCTGAAAGCCAGATTTTGTAAACATCATTTGTTTCTTTCCACGGAAAAGTTCTTCCATTCTTTTTATGCCAGCGAAGAAGTTTTCCTGAAAATGATTTCTTCTTTTCCGCTTCGGAAAATTTCTGTTTATGAATTTTATTTTTCAGGTTTCGCATTAATCGCAGGCGAATAAAACAAAAATCCGTTCCGGCAAAACGGGAACGGATTTTTACTACTGATAGTTTTTAACAATTCAATTCACCGTTAGTGTAATTGATTTTTGAGCAATGTTTCCATCCAAATCAGTAACTGTAAAAGTCCACACCTCACTTCCGGTGACATTGCGCGTGATGATTTGCACATCGCGGCTGAATCCAACAGTTTGATCATTTCCCTGAAGGGTTTCAGATAAATTAGTAGTGGTAGATGGTGCCCCGTCAAAAGCATAGCTTACATTAAAAGTTTTTAATGCGTCTTCTGTTTTTGCAACATCTACTCCTACAAGAAGTGTGTCGTTAGTTCCAACAGTCGTGTTGACAGAAATATAGCCCGCCCCGGTTTTCAGAGTAAGAGTGGGCGGTATCCGTTTGTCAATTTCTCTGTTGCAGGCAAAAAATAGAAAGCAAGTAATCAAAATAAGGACGGCCGAAATGAATATCGGCTTTGAAAAATTTGTATTCATTATTTAAAATATTTCTTTTTGAATTTGATGAAAAATGTTGTTAGAATTTAATTGAAAGGTTCAGCACAATGTCGCGCCCGGGGTTATCAAGCCCTAAATATTTGAAACGCGAAAGGTGATCGTAGTATGCAGCATC
>DMRR01000190.1 GCA_003455275.1 Bacteroidota bacterium
TAGCAATTTGGATTACTTCGTTGTTATAAAAATAAAGTCCGGGTACAGCATAATTCGACTTAGGATGAGCTGGTTTTTCTTCGATGCTTATCGCATGATTTTCATTATCGAATTCAACTACTCCATAGCGTTCAGGATCAGAGACGTGATAGGCAAATACCACCCCACCGTCGGGATTGCTATTATTCTGCAAGAGTTGTTGAAGTCCTGTTCCGTAGAAAATATTATCTCCTAGAATCAGCGCCACCTTATCATCACCAATAAATTCTTCGCCAATAACAAAAGCCTGTGCTAATCCATTTGGCACTTCTTGAATTGCATATTGAAAATTACATCCTAGCTCCTTTCCATCACCTAATAGCTTTTGAAACATGGGTTGATCGTGAGGGGTTGTAATAATTAGGATTTGATTAATACCAGCCATCATTAAAACCGACAGCGGATAATAAATCATTGGCTTATCATAGATGGGCATCATTTGTTTGCTGATTGCATAGGTGATAGGGTAAAGCCGAGTGCCGCTTCCACCTGCGAGTATGATTCCTTTCATGTTAGCGGACGAAAATAAGAGTTGATTTGCTGAATAGTTTATTGAATGAATAGTTTCTTGCATCTGTTATTCTTTGATTCATTATTAAGTGATGAATTTTATGTTTTAGAAAAATTATGATGCTTGAAAAAATTCACTTCCCTGAATGCGATTTGTATTTGAAAAAAAAAGTCGCTCCCGGTTTGGAAGCGACTTTTATTATCAAGTAGTTAGTTGGTAGTATTATATAGAGTTAACCAACCACAGTTTATTAAGGCCAGATACCAAGGTTCATATAAGAACTTGCAACCTTATTGATAGAAACAATGAATGCTGCTGTGCGGTGATCTTTTACTTTTTTATGAGCAAGCAATGCATTTCGAATGTCGTGGAAAGAAGAAATCATAGTTTCTTCTAATCCGCTGTTTACTAAATCAACTTCATCAGCTCCGTGAGTAATAGCTCTGCGCTCGCCAGCCGACATGCTTTTGCCAGTCATATTTTCTATAGACTCGACCATTTTAATGTTAGTGTTTTCAGTAAAGCGCTTATCCATTCTTCCGAAACGAACATGTGAAAGATTTTTTAGCCATTCGAAATATGAAACTGTAACTCCGCCGGCATTCAAATACATATCCGGAATAATTACGGCACCTTTCTTCAACAAAATTTCTTCAGCATCAGGTGTTACAGGGCCATTAGCTCCTTCGGCAATAATTTTTGCTTTTACATTCGGAGCATTATCACCTGTGATTACATTTTCCAAAGCAGCAGGAACCAATATGTCGCAGTCAAACTCAAGAAGTGCAGCAGCATTTTTAAACACTTTCGCTTTCGGATAAGTTAACAATGTTTTGTGTTCTTCTTTCCATTTCATCACATCACTCAGATCTAAACCTTTTGAATTGTAAAGCGCGCAATCAATTTCGCTTAAACCAACAAGTGTGGCTCCAGCTTCCCAGAAAAATAAAGCAGAATGATAACCCACATTACCGAGACCCTGAACCGCGACTCTCTTTCCAGCAATTCCGGTTGTGAGTCCAAGTGGTTTCATATCTTCAGCAATGCTGCATAATTCGCGAATGCCAAAAAACACACCGCGACCTGTTGCTTCTTTTCTGCCACGAACACCGCCAGCTGAAACAGGCTTACCGGTTACACATCCATATGCTTCTACCTGGCCTGGATTAAATGCAACATAGGTATCAAGAATCCAACTCATTTCTCTTTCGCCGGTTCCGTAATCTGGCGCCGGAACATCAATGCCGGGGCCAATAAAATTTTTACGAATTAGTTCGGCTGTGTATCGGCGAGTAATTCTTTCAAGTTGATCGGGAGTATAATTTTTAGGATTGATTTTTATTCCTCCTTTTGCCCCACCGAATGGAACATCAACTATTGAACACTTGTAGGTCATAAGCGCTGCAAGTGCCATCACTTCGTCCTGATTAACCATGTCCGAATAACGAATTCCTCCTTTACACGGAACCTTATGTTGTGAATGCTGAACACGATAAGCCTCTATCACTTCAACGCGATCTTCTATTTTAATAGGGAATCGCATTTGGTAAACACTGTTGCATGCTTTAATCTGATCGAGCAATCCTTTAGGATACTTGGTATGTGCAGCGGCCTTGTCAAAATAGTCTTCCACATTCTGAAAGAAACTGTATTGATGCGGAGATGCGGCTTTTTTCATTGTTTATGTTTTTAGTTTGAAAAGTTTTCGTTTATTTTTTTTTCCAGTTTACGGAGTCTGATTTCCTGAGAAATAAGGAACGCTGTGATACCGGTGAAAATTATTATTAGCACCGAAACCACTACATATATTTTTCCATTGCTGCGCATTTTATCTGCCATTTCAATTGCATTGTTCTGTGCAAATGATGAGAGTGATATCATCTGTAAGAAAAACAAGAAGAAAATTTTTTTCAGATTCACGGGAGCAATTTTGAGTGTGCGAATAAAATATTTTTTTGTAAAAAATTAAATGGAACTATCTAATGATTTTGAAGGGTTGGAATGATGGAATAAAATTTTGCGTTTGAGAATTTCGGTTCTTGCAATTACAGAAACTATCCAGCAGCCAAGTCCGCTCCAACCTAAAACAGCAGGATAGAAAACTAACCGCATGTTGCTGTCAAGAT
>DMRR01000167.1 GCA_003455275.1 Bacteroidota bacterium
AATGCAACAAACAACTCTGCTAAAATCAATTTTTGAAAGTCAGTCAGATTGAATTTTTATCAACCTGAAAAGTATCATTGAACTAAGCTGATTTTGTTTCAGAAAGAAAAGCGCGCATGCCTCCCCGCAGGTTATACAAATTATCGAAACCATATTTCTCCTGCAATTGACGAATCACCCATTCGCTACGGGTTCCTGTTTTGCAATAAAGCACAACAGGTTTGTTTTTGTGAATGATATGTGTATGAAAAAAAATATCATTGACGGGCATCAGTTCACCACCGATATTTATGAGTTCGTGCTCATCGGGCTCTCGCACATCTATCAATTGAAAATCTTCTTTCGCCTTAATTCTTCTCTTTAACTCAACCGGCAGCATCTCATTTATGTCTCCCCTTATTATTTCTCTGCTCTTACAGAATGCTTCATACTGAATGCTGCTCAATAGAGCTTCTGACTTTATTTTATTTACTGCCTTTTCATTCCTGTGCAACTCTAATGTGAGAAAAGAATTTTCGCGCGCATCAACTAAAAGAAGTTTATCTGAAAGAACTTTTCCGGCACCGGTAATCATTTTGATTACTTCAGTTGCCTGCATCATTCCAATCAAACCCGGCAATACTCCCAGCACACCAGCTGTTACGCAATCCGGGGCATCTTCAGCTGCGGGTGGTTGTGGAAAAACACATCGGTAAGTAGCACTTCTTTTTCCTTCACTCAGTTCATAATTAAAAACTCCGACCTGGCCTTCCATTCTATTGATTGCACCGCTTACGAGGGGCTTGTCGGTTTTCACACAGAGATCATTTAACAGGTATCGTGTTTGAAAATTATCACTCCCATCAACTATTACATTAAAGTCCGCAGCAATATCATATGCATTATCTGAACTAATCATTTCAGGAAACACAACATATTTTATATGTGGATTGAACAGCATCAGATGCCGGAATGCAACCTCAGCTTTTTTTTGACCAACATGCGCGGTTGTAAATAATACCTGGCGTTGCAAATTGCTTTCTTCAACAAGATCTGCATCTACAATTCCAATTTTACCAATGCCTGCAGCAGCAAGGTATTGAAGTACCGGAATTCCAAGACCGCCAGCACCAACTACCAGCACCGAAGCATTCTTTAATCTGAGTTGGCCCTGCTCTCCTATTCCTTCCAGTATGATTTGTCGCTGATAGCGGCGGCGTTCATCTTCACTTAAAAAATAATTCATAGTCTTTGTGATTTCTGAATCAAAAATAAATTCAATTTCGGTGGACTATTAATAAAGGTTTCGAACATTAGTTCCTTACTAAACAGCAATCTCTTATTAAGGTTATTTTTAATTTCGCTTTTATGTTATATGAAATGCAATATTTCTTTTGCCAAGAATGAAAATCACTGATCAAACAGGCCGAATATTATTTTTTGAAAAAACACCTTCCAAAATTATTTCAGTGGTTCCATCTATCACCGAACTGCTCTATGATTTAGGATTACGAGAACAGGTGATTGGTATCACAAAATTTTGCATTCATCCGGAAGCATGGTTTAGAAACAAAATACGCGTTGGAGGCACTAAACAACTTAAAATTGATTTGATAAAGTCTCTTGCGCCTGATTTGATTATCGCCAACATGGAAGAGAATACAAGGAGTGCTATCGAAACGATTGCATCTTTCACAAATGTTTATATAAGCAAAGTTGAAACGATTGATGATGCATATCAGATGATGAGCGATATTGGAGAAATCACCGGCAGAAAATCTGAAGCAGATAAAATAGTTGCAGGAACAAAATCAGCATTACTGGAACTAACACATGATACCTGGAATTTAAAACCAAGAGTTCTATATTTTATTTGGAACAAACCGAAAATGGTTGCCGGTGCTGACACCTTTATTTCTGAAATGCTCAATCAGGCCGGATTTGAAAACGCAGCATCAGCGCATATTCGCTACCCGGAATTAAGCGATTCTGAAATCATGAATATGGATTCAGATTTATTTTTCCTTTCCAGCGAACCGTTTCCATTTAAAGAAAAACATGTGGAAGAGTTCAAAAGAAATTTCCCCGGTAAGAAAATAATTTTGGCAGACGGTGAAATGTTCAGTTGGTATGGAAGCAGGATGAAACTTGCCACGGATTATTTTCGCCAACTTCGCGCTCAGCTTGAAACAAAATAAATTCTTATAACCAGATAATCGCAATCCGAGATTGATACAAGCAGTCAACATATCTAAATCTTACGGCGAGTTGCAAGTACTCAAAAGCGTATCTGTGCGAATTGATAAAGGAGAAGTAGTTTCAATAGTTGGAGCTTCGGGCGCTGGCAAAAGCACTTTGCTTCACATCCTCGGTTTGCTTGATCGCCCGGATGGAGGCGAGGTAATTATTGATGATAAAACTCTCACCAATATTTCTGATAAAGAACTTTCGGCTTTCCGAAATAAACATGTGGGATTTGTTTTTCAATTTCATCATTTGCTCCCTGAGTTTACAGCACTTGAAAATGTTTGCATTCCGGGTTGGATTGGAAAAAGACCGGAAAAAGAAGTTCGTGAACAGGCAATTGAGTTGCTCGATTATCTTGGGCTAAAAGAAAGATTAGAACATAAGCCCAATCAATTGTCAGGAGGAGAAGCTCAGCGTGTAGCCGTAGCTCGTGCCCTCATTAACCATCCGAAAGTTGTATTAGCTGACGAACCCAGCGGAAATCTTGATACAGATAATGCCCGCGAATTGCATGAATTGTTTTTCAAACTCAGAAAAGAATTCTATCAAACTTTCGTTATCGTTACACATAATGAAGAACTTGCAAAACTTTCGGATCGCATTGTCAATATGCGCGATGGTAGGTTACAGTGATAAATAAAACGGGCTGCCTCTTTGTAAAGAAGCAACCCAGATTTATTGGTTTAAACCCAAAACCAAAAAAACTAAATCAACCTTTTCGATTATTCAGAACTTTTATAACTCTTTATGATTTCATCAATCCGGCTGACTACAGATTCATAGTCTGCTTTATTTTTTCCTTTCAACGAAGCGGCACTTGTCTTTTCGCAGTAAATAATATCATCTCCATTATTCTGAAGCACTACAGCATTTGAAAGAGTTTCTTTCACATTCATCCAAAGCGAACTTTTAATTTTGTTTATTGAAAAAACAAAAACAGGTTTTGCTCCCAGGTTATTGTAACGGAAAACAACACTACTTTCATTTTCTTCTGTAATTAATTTGTCTTTGAGTTCAGCAGGAATCGTGATTTCAAAATGCAATTGTTTGCTGGTGTAGTTGTAATGGTCAGTAATTAATGAATCCATTTTTGCAAAAGAACAGAGCGCTGCTATGGCAATGAATGCCATGAAAAGAGTTTTCATTGTGATGAAAAAATTTGGTTAATAAAATTTGTGGGAGATGTGTGTTGAGCGCAATCAACAGGCAAAAAGTTACAGGAAAAAATTTTTCATTGGCGTAAAAATTTTTGCCACTAGCAAAAAACAGTTTTATTTACGGCCTTGTAAAGAATTTTATATTAGTCAATCCACAACATTTAGTGTTCAATGCTGTTTTAAATAACCGAAGCATAATCTACTTTTGGCTTACACATTTATAAAATTTAAAAACTAAAATTAACATGAGCGAACAATCCGTAGGAAAAAGAGATAACAAAACACTTCTGCTTATTGTCATTATTGTTTTATCAATCTGTTTAAATATTTTTCTTTACTGGAAGTTAAATCAAAAACAAGATGTGCTCGAAGTAAAGACCCAGCAATCAAATATGGATAGCGTGAAGATTGCTGATCTTGATATGAAATACAGCAGCGCTCTTCAGGATATCGAAGGATTGCGCGGACAAAACACATCACTCGATAGTTTACTTGACATCAAGGAAAATGAAATCAAAAGCATGAAAGCCGCACTGTATGCAGCTAAGAAGGCTAAGAAGATTTCAGATACGGAGTATCTTGCAAAAATTCAGGAACTCCAGAATCTTGTTAATGATTTGAAAAATCAAATCACACAATTGGAAACTGAAAAAAATATTTTGGTTGCACAAAAAGATTCTATCGGCAGAGATTTAGATCAGCAGGTGCTTACAAATAATAAGTTGAAGCAAGATAAAGCCGTGAGTGATAAAAAGGCATTGCTGGGATCATTACTCACACCGCGAAATATTGTGGCAACAGGTGTTAAAGGAAAAGGAAAAGGAAAAGAAGTCACCACCGACAATGCGAAAAGATCAGAGCGGATCAGGGTTTGTTTCGATGTGGAAGAAAACAAGGTTGCTGATCCGGGAAGCAAAACTTTCTTGCTGCGCTTAATTGGTCCTGACGGGGCAATTATTAATGTTCAAAGTCTTGGCAGTGGTAAATTTCAGAAGGCTGAAACTAATGATGAAATGATTTACACTACTAAGCAAACTATCAACTACGAGCAGAAACCTCAAAATGTATGTATTTATTGGGGCGCACAGGGATCTACTTTCTCCAAAGGAAAATACACAGCAGAGATCTATCAGGATGGCTACCTCACTGCGAAAAAAGAGTTTACTCTAAAATAAAGCTTGAAGCTGCAAGCGCCCGGTGTGAACCATTTTTTCGTTCCCGGTTTTTCGACCATCATAACTAAGCGACAAGTTCAACTTGTCGCTTAGTTTTTTATCCCAGGTAATATTCCACAACCAATTGTTTCCTGCTTGTAATCCTTGAAGCATTGCGTATCCAATCGAACTGTTTGAGTTTGCATCGAACTGAATATTTGCATATGAAACCTTCAATGTGAGATTGCTCTTTGTTACAATATTGTACTTTAATTCAATGGTGCCTTTGTTCTGAATTGATTTTTCACCTCCTTCTCCAAATGTGTTTTCAGATTTAGCAAACAAGTAGGTCGATGTGCATCTGAATTTTTTACCCGGTTGAAAAATTAATTGCGGTTCATAACTCACCGATGGAATTGAATAATTCTGTTCAGAAAAAAATTCGCTCCGGTTTGTTTTAACTGATTGAGAAAATTTTTGAAGTGTAGTAATCGTTTTCGAAAAATTAAACCGAAGTCGTAAATAATTTGATTTATTAAATCTGCTTTCGTAACCGGTTACAAGTAAACTCTTCATTTCATTTTGCAGTGTTCCAATTTCTAATCCCCACACCGGATTGCTGCGATTGAAGTTGAGAGAATGATTTTGTGAAGAAGAAATACTAACCAGAGTGCTGTCATTCACATTCAAATCAAAAGGATTAAACTGTGAATTGAAATTGCTCCGCAAAACCTTACGGTCAATCTGAATATTTGATTGAGTATTAAATCTTGAAATAAATTTTCCTACGCTTCCCTTTTTATTCCAAATCACTTTTGGGTTTACTGAAAATGAAAATGAAAATTGTGTGTTGTAGGCTTTGATGTATGTATTGGTTGGTGAATAAACTTTTATGTATTCAGCCAAATCTGCGAATGGAGCCACCTCAAACTCATTGAGGTCTTTTACTCCGTTGTTATTGAAATCACCTGCATAACTGTAAACACCCTGGCCAGCCGGTACCTGCACATAAGTGAATTCCTGTTTTTGTTCCTGCACACTGCCTATTCCATAAACTGTTTGCGAATTGATGAAGCCTCTTTTCACTACAAAACTCAGTTCAGTTCTTCCAAGCATTGACTGGTCAGGCTTTTTTAAAGACAATGATGTGTCAGAAACATGCAGTTCACGATAAGTGATTCCCCATGACAAGCGCAATTGCTTTTTAGAATTGTATTCGCCGGTAAAAGAGTTTGTAAAAGCGGTGGAGGAATAAATGAAATGATTTAGAAAAGGCATGTAATCATCCCGCTCACTTGCCGAGAGTGAAAAATGAAGTCTCGATGTGTCACTTGTCTTTAGAAAAGCGGTGTATTGATCCCACAGAAAACTTGAGGTGCTTATTGAATCATGCGAGAGAAGCCTGATTGTATTCTGTTCGCGCTGCCAGTTAAAACCGGGGCGCAAACCATGTAAAGGTTTAATTGCATAACTAATTTCGAGATTGGGACGGAAAAACTCAGAAGCAGAAGTTATGCTCTGAGATTGAAGATAGCTGGATGTGGAAATGAAATTGAAATTTTTCCAGTTCATATTTCCATTCAAAGAATGACGAATGCCCGAGTAAAATCCTGTACGCTGAAACCAGGATAAACTGTAGTTCATGTTTCCATTCTTTGGAAATTTTATTCCGGTTCCGGCAGAAGCCAACTGTTCTT
The DNA here is from genome assembly GCA_003455275.1 of Bacteroidota bacterium. Lineage (GTDB taxonomy): Bacteria > Bacteroidota > Bacteroidia > Chitinophagales > UBA10324 > CAXBPY01. The sequence goes on from DMRR01000167.1 coordinate 6,235, forward strand.
CAGCACCCGAATCACTCGAAGCCAGATTCCAGTCGCGTGTGAATTCAACAGGACGATAGCGCTCCACCGGAGAAAATGTTTTCCCGTCATATTCATAAAGCGCATTAACATTCAGTGTCGGGATATTTTTTAAATTCTTCCTTAAATTGAAATTATTGCTTACAGAAATTTTTGAAGCAGCTCCAAAATTGTTGTTATCATTCTGAGGAGAGAAAAGATTAACATCCTTGTTGCTCACCGCTCCTTCCCAACTCAACCTTCCATCATTAGAAAACTTTTTGTCAACCCCGAAAGTGAACATTTGGGTCTTCTGCGGAGCAATTAGTGGAATGACCGGTTCATAGTTCCCCTGTAAAACACCGGCAACCGGAGCAACCCATTTATAAACCCTTCCATTGGCAGTGGAAGAAGAAATGATATAGTGCCCCTTATGTTCGCCCGTGTAGCTGAATTGTAAATTGAAATGCGCACTGTCAGGATTAATCGAATAGACATAAATAAATCCATATCCGCTGCTGTCAATTTTTTTATAAAGAATCCGGTCGGCATTCCATGCGATGCTGTCTATGCTCAGGTAGTACGCATTCTGAAGTGAGTCACCAGCGTTGTAAAGAATTTTTTTCTGTGTTGAATCAAGCACTTGCTGCAGCGGTTGGTTTTTATTGTCTGCTTCCGAATAAAAATTGAAAGTGAATTTCCATTTATCATTTTCAAATTGTTGTGTTCCGGATAAAGTCGACCGGAAATAATTTTTATCAGAATATTCAAATTCAATATTGATCCTGGAGTCCCTGGTGATTAAGCGCCGGGGCATAAATGTGACTTCGCCACTGTTATAATCAATTATGTAGTCAGCGTCTTCGCCCCTTTGCATGAGGGTACCATCTACAAACACTTTCTCAGTTCCGGCAAGAATAATAATGAAGGTTTCGCCATTGGCTCCGGTGAGTTTGTAGGGTCCCTGATTTCCTTCTTGTCCATCAATCTGATTGCGTGTGTATTTTCCCTTAGCAGCAGCGGCACTGAACATTGATTTTGCTTTCCAACTCTCACTCACTTTATAGATACTCTGCATTGCAACACCTTGCTGTTTCTTGTAGTAATTCAGGAAATAGCTTTCAGGTTTCTTCCAGTCAAAATCGCCGATGGTAAGTGTGGTTTGCTTTTTTGAAAGCTGAATATAAACCTTATCGAACTCCTGTAATTGCGAGGTGTTCCCTTCCGGTTGAATAGGAATATTGTTGTCTGTTATTGCTGCATTCAAATTCAGATCGCCTGCCAGCCGGCCACTCATTTGCAAATTAAGAGCACTGTTTACCACCAGGTCCTGATTATTTCCAAATGAAATTCCCCGGGAAAAATTTCCATCATAATTCACACTTCCAAGGTCGAATAAATCATCTGTTGATTTTTCAGGAATGTAAAAAGGGGCATTCATCAAGCTGTCGCGCTTGTTAAACTGAACAAAATCTTTATGAAATTTTTTCTTAGTAAGATTGAAATCGTAGGTTCGATACCTGATAAGAAATGAGTCGCAATTCTGCTTTGAAAGAATTCGGATTGAGTTATTCGTATAATCGATTTCAAAATCCTGAAGACTGATTTCATTTCCAGAACATGAATTATAGACCGAAACGCTTCCGGGAACTAAACTGAGTGTATCCAGTATATTTTCAGAAGTAAGATGATGAATTATTTTTTCCTTTCGCTGAAAGTCTGATTGAGCATATGTGAAAGCAGGAATGAGAAAATAAAATGCAAAATGGATCGCCAGTCTCCTGTTAAATTTTGAAAATATTTTTTGCCTTCCCATTTAGAAAAATCAAAAGTAAAATGAATGGTTAGGGTAACGGAAAAGCGACCTCAGTATTATTAACAGGCATTATTAAGGATGATTGCTAATTGTTATCCTTGATTTCCTGGCTCAATGGGTTAAAATCAGCAGGCATTTTGTCATTCTCACTCTGAGAATATATTTGCGCTCCCGAAAAAACGGGGATAAACTTTTAAAAAAAATTAATTAACAAACAACAATGTCAGCCAAAATTCGCTTACAAAGAATGGGTAGAAAGAAAGCTCCTTTCTATCACATTGTTATCGCCGATTCTCGTTCGCCGAGAGATGGCCGTTTCATCGAGAAGATTGGCACCTACAACCCAACCACAATTCCTGCTTCCATTGACCTCAATGGTGACAAGGCGCTTGATTGGTTGCATAAGGGTGCTCAACCTACTGATACCGTTCGGCGAATTCTTTCTTACAAAGGTGTGATGTTCCGCAAACATCTTGCTCGCGGTGTTAGAAAAAATGTAATCTCTCAGGATGCCGCCGATGCTAAATGGGCTGCCTGGGAAGAAAGCCATAAGAACGCAGTGCTTGATGCAATAAAGAAAGGAAAACCAGCACGCAAAAAGAAAAATAAAAAGAGTGAAGGAAAAGCAGAAGCTGCTCCTGCACCTGCTGCTGAATAATGAGCAGAAAAATTTTTTTCAGAAAGCCATTTCGAATTTTATCGGAGTGGCTTTTTTATTTATAGAAAGTGAATATGAAAAACTCTATGAAGCAGATCATAAATAATTGGAGATTCTTTCGGCTGAGCCGCTACTGAAATATAAAATTGTATCAGATGAAACTTATTTCTGCCGGAAAAATTGGAAAGCCCCACGCGTTAAAAGGTTTGCTTAATGCCTTCATAGAACCGCTGATAGCGTATCGCATTAAAAAACTCGATTTGATTTTTTTAGAAGAGAAAGGAGCACAACTTCCCTACAGTGTAGAAGAATATTCTATTAACGATGAATCAGGTTTTTGCCAGCTGAAACTGGAAAGCATTGATGACCGCACGGCAGCAGAAAAACTGAAAGGAAAGAAAATTTTTCTGGATGAGACAAAACTGAAAAAGCCCGACAAACTGCGGGATAGTTCATTCCTGATCGGTTACTTAGTGGTTGATGCAGAACTCGGTGATGTAGGCCGGGTGACAGATGTGTTTCAAATGCCGACTCAAAATATTATTCAGATTCAACACGAGGAAAAAGAAGTCTTGATTCCATTGGTTGATGAATACGAAGTCACAATTGATAACCGAAGAAAAGAAATAAGGCTCAATATTCCGGACGGCTTGCTCAATGTTTAGAATAATTTTTTCTAATTCCCTGCCGGGATACTACTTACCATTTTTAGTTCAGGTCTTCTGTATATTTCAGAAATAAATTCATTGCTTCCAGTTTCTCTTTATCCAGAGAAAAGTTGATTGCATGTTTCAGATAATATTCAATATCAAAACCTGCAAAATTTTTTTTCAATTTTTCTTCTTTAATTAACTTATCAATTGAATTAATGCCGAGTTGAAAAGCACTTGTAAGTTCTTCAGAAATTGATTGCGGAATTTTTTTGTTGCTAACCCATGCTGCGAAAACAAACGGAAGCTTGGTCATTTTCTTCCATTCAGTTCCAAGATCATACATATATGGGAAACTATCGCGGAGCATTAGTGCCCGATCTCCTATCACTAATCCTGCCTGGGCACCACGGATATTATTCTCGTAACCTTGGGTTGTTTTCTTTTCTCTTAAAGACAATTTCCAATGTTTCTGTAATAAAATTTTTGTCAGCAAAACCGAGGTCCTGGATTGGTAATCAAGAAGAATGCTTTCACATCTTTCAATCTTACTTTCGGCAAACACGCAAACTGATTGCACTTCGCCGCTGCATCCGATACCGAAGCCTGGAAGCATAAAATGTTTTTTCATTTTAGGAATTACAGCAACAGGAACAAGAGCCAGATCAACCTCTTTCTTCAAAAGCAAATCAGCAATTCTTGCCGGAGTATCAAGGAGAACTTCAATTTCATTTTTGAAAGAATAATTTTCCAATCCAAACAAGAATGGTCTCGAATTCAGGTAAGAAACAAGAGCTATTTTATACTTCGGCATGCAGGTGTTGGAGGTCGTTGAAGTGCGTGAGCTCAAAATATTTTCCGTTGTCATTTACCCGGTAAAGCGATAAATTGTGGTGAGGAAAATTATCCATCTCACTCAATGGTTTATTCAGCATAGTACATAGCATAATGCGCAATGCCCGGCCGTGCATGCAAACCAGGATTTTTTTTTCTGTGCGTGTGCGGAGCATTTCGATAAAACGAAGATGTTTTTGCATCAGTTCGTAAGGGGTCTCCCCGCCTTCGGTACATATATTATAATTTCCATTCTGCCATTCATTCACTATGCGCTTGAATTCATGACGGAATAGACTATCTACTTCTCTTCCTTCAAATTTTCCCCAGCCAATTTCGTCCAGTTCCATAAATTCCTTATGCGGAATTTTTAAATCAATAAATCCTTTTACAGTTTCTATAGCTCGCTTTAGGGTTGAAGTAAATACAATATCAAAGTTTTCATTCCTGAACCGGTTAAAAAACTGCTGCGCCTGCCATCTTCCTTTTTCATTTAGCGGTGGATTCACTCCCTTGCCCTGAACTATTCCGCGATTATTGTAATCTGTTTCTCCGTGCCTGATCAAAAATATTTCTCTCACGGCGGCGAATATAAATTGACTGGCGAAGTGTATCCTTTTGTTTAATTTCATAATTGTTTTTTACTGTGCAAATAATCTTTAAGGTACAATTGCTTAAGTGTCTTGTTCAGATACTTTTGACCGCGTTAACAAATGGTAAAGGATAATTGATGGAAAAACCTAAAGGAAAGTTAATAGCAATAGGAGGCGCAGAAGACAAGGGTACAGACCTTGAAGCCGGATATATTCACCGAAGCAATCTGAATTTTTTTGAACTAGGAATTCTGAAACGAATTGACGAAGAAGCTGGAGGAGTTAATGCACGAATAGAGGTTATAACAACTGCCAGCAGTATTCCGAAAGAAGTAGGTCAGAATTACCTCGATGCATTTTCAAAACTTGGATGCAATAACATCGGCCACATCAATATCCGCGATCGAAGTGATGCAAACTCTTCAGAATTTTATGATCGCATCCGGAATTGCGACGGCGTTATGTTCAGTGGCGGAAATCAGTTGCGCCTCACCTCAATTTTTGGCGGAACAGAAATTCTTGCGCTCATTCATGAACGATACCTTCATGATAAATTTCTTATTGCCGGAACCAGTGCAGGCGCTATGGCGATGAGCAACACAATGATATATGAAGGAAGCAGCACAAAGGCACACTTGAAAGGCGAAGTAAAAATCACAACTGGCCTGGCATTTATCCGCGATGTAATTTTTGATTCTCACTTTGACAAGCGGGGCCGTTTCGGCAGGTTGGCACAAGCGGTAGGCGCTAACCCTTCGTGCATTGGAATTGGATTAGGTGAAGACACAGGAATCATCATCTCGCATGGAAATGAAATGGAAGCAATCGGCAGCGGAATGGTAATCATTGTTGATGGTCACCACATTCGTCATAGCAACATAGCAGATGTGCCTGAAGGAAATCCAATCAGCCTGGAGAATTTGCATGTACATTTTATGGCGAAAGGAGATAAATATTTTCTGCATGGAAGAAAATTTGAGGCAGGGTTTCAAGTTCCTGTAGAAAAGTAATAACTGCTGTCCTGTATTCATCAGTTTTCATACGCTTCTCATATATTATCTTGCGGGCAAATCTTATTCTTCTTAAATGAGTTCTCACAGTACGCTAAAATCAATTTCTCCTGTTGACGGAAGATACTTTTCACAGACTGAAAATCTTTCAGAATATTTTAGTGAATATGCATTGATCCGATATCGTGTTCTGGCAGAAGTGGAATATTTTATTTCGCTATGTGAAATTCCCCTTCCGCAGCTTTCATCCTTCGATAAAAATAATTTTGAAAAACTTCGAAAGATTTACCGCGAATTCAAAGCGGAGGATGCGCAGGAAATCAAG
>DMRR01000194.1:0-3587 GCA_003455275.1 Bacteroidota bacterium
TGAATTTTTCTGTTTCTCATTCTGAAATTCCTGAACTCGTGAAAGAACTGAATAAATCTTCAGCAAAAATTTACAGTATCAATTACCGCCGGGCACTGGAGGAATATTTTTTAAAACTTACTTCAGAAAATTCGCGCGCATGATGTATCGCCTCCTTACTGTTGAACTCTACAAAATTTTTTCGCGACCGCGCAGCTATATCGGATTTGCAGCTATTGCAATTTTGATTTTTGTGATACAGCTCGCGATGTATGTCGACGGAAGCAATTACCTATCCTTCATCACATTACAATTAGAAGCGAGTTTTGATGTGCAGGGAAATATTCTGAACGGTTATCTCATCACCTACATCATTCTTCAAACACTCATCATTCAAATGCCATTGCTGGTGGCGCTTGTAACCGGCGATTTAATTTCAGGAGAATCTTCTGCGGGAACCATTCGCCTGCTTGCCACCAAGCCGGTGTCGCGCGCGCAAATAATTACTGCAAAAATTTTTGCCGGAAGCATTTACACTTTTCTTCTCGTGATTTTTCTGGGAGCAGTTTCGCTTTTTTTTGGTGTTCTCATTTTTAAAACCGGCGACATGATGGTGCTTAACAGCGATCGCATTTCCATTCTTCAATCGGGCGATTGTTTCTGGCGATTTGTTGCTGCCTGCGCAATTGCATTCATCAGCTTGAGTGTGGTTTCAACATTCTCACTCATGCTTTCTTCGTTCAGTGATAATTCGATAGTTCCTATTGTAGCTACCATGTCGGTCATCATCATTTTCACCATCATCGGAACGATGGATGTTCCGCTCTTCAATCACATAAAGCCGCTGCTTTTTACTACACATATGATCGTATGGCGAAATCTTTTCCAAGATCCGCTGAAAACTTCAGTGATCATTAAATCATTGATCATAATGGTAATTCACATAGTGGCATTTCTTTCCATCACTTATTACCGGTTTATTAAAAAAGATATTTTGAATTAAAGCAAATACATCTCTCTAACTTCGAACCCCCTCTCCTAAAATGAGAGGGAAATACAAATACAGATGGAGAGAAACAATCGAAAAAAATTTCTATGAGAAAAACAATCACGACAACATTCTTCAGTCTTCGGTCTCCCGTCTTAGGTCTTGTATTTCTTTTTACCTTTCACTTTTCACCTTTCATTTCCATCGCACAAACTCCCTCGCAGGTAATTCAAAAAGTAAATAAGAATTTCAGCAAGGTGAGCAACTACTCGTGCGATATGCTCATTCATACCGACATTTCTTTCATCAAGATGAATGACATCAAAGCGAAAATATTTTTTAAGCGGCCGAACAAATTCAAAATTAAAGCAGAAGGAATTCTGCTGTTGCCAAAGCAGAATCCGAACTACATGTTTGCGATGCTCTCTGATACTGCATCTTACACGGCGTTCAAATCAGGTAACGAAATGGTGAACGGAGTAAATTGTTCCATCATCAATGTGCTTCCGCTCAAAGACACTGCCGATTTGATTCTCGGGAAATTCTGGATTGATGAAGCACGCGGAATTATTTTGAAAAGTAATCTCACCACGCGCAGCAACGGAACAGTTTTGATTGAACATTTTTATGGAACCAACGCGCAGTATGCGCTCGCTGATAAACTCATCTTCACGATTGAGACTTCGAAATTTAAAATTCCGAAAGCACTTGTTGCCGATTTGAATTCTGATTCTGACGACGACAATAAATCTGATGCTGAAAACAAAACCTCGAAAATCACACTCACATTTTCAAACTACTTAGTGAACAAGGGAGTGGATGATGCGGTGTTTAAATAGTGAATGGTGAGTGGTTCATAATTTCTTTATTCTACTCCACCATTTTTTTGGAAGACGCTCAAGTTCCATTGATTTACTTTCTGGATAATTTCCCACCCAACTATCATATTGTCCATCATAGATTTTAGGTTGAACTAGAATAGAATCTAACTTATCTCTAAAGTTATTTTGATCTAAATTAAGAATACTTGTAATTTCCAAATTGCGAGTTATCAATTCAGTCATTATCACGCCTATTCTATCTCGGAGAGAAAATGAAATTTCTTGTTCTTTATCATGGTTTAATTTTTTATTAATAAAATCTTCCCCGAATTCTCTTTCCAATTCGTAAGCGAGCATTGAAAAATTAAAATGAATTTCCAAAACCATTTTTTCAAGCTCCGATTCAATTTTTTTGTTTTTGATTTTGTAATGAATTTCATCATATGAATATTTTAAAAATTGCTTATTCCTAAATCTGAATTTCCACTATCATAAAATGAAGTCAACAGTTTTAATTCTGGCAAGGAATTAATTCTTCCAATCACAATCGCATTTTGCTTAAATGCTTCACCAATTTCTATTGCTTTACTTTCTGAAATTCCTAAGATGAGCAAACTTTTCTCTGGGGTCCAAGTTGAATCTTCACCAACCCCTTCACCAATAAAATAAGGATACTTTGAAACCATTGAAATTAGTTCTTTATGTTTTGTTTCATTTTCTATCTCACTTGCTAATGATGAAACTGGGTTGAATGCAGTAATGTATGCCCAACTTTTGCATCTATTTTTTTTTAGAAGAGAATTTAATTTGCTATTTCCTACACTAATTTGAATTGAAATTTCAGGGGCAATTACGGTAAATTTTGTTTGCCTGTAAACATGAATCCAGTAATTTGAAACTTCAATTCTGAAAGGCTTTTGCTTTTTGCTCTCACTTTCATTCTTAGAAATTAATTTCTGCTTTAAACAAAATCCAAAAGGAAGCATTAAAAGAAATTTTGTCTGAAAAGAAGTTGTAAATACCCCGTCAGAATTAGATGGCGACAAACTTCCGATGTGAGTTATTTCTCCTGCTTCGTCAAGCTGAATTGTGTCAACTGCAAAAGGAACTTTAGTGTTTACCAATGAAGGTAAGTTTGGGTTTTCGAAAACAAATGCTAAACCACCATTAGATAATTCTTGACGAAACGAAAGAGCTTGGTAGTGTTCGATTGATGATGATGCAAGCTCAACATTGATTCGCAAAATGCTTTTTTCATTTTTAAAGATTTCGATTATTCCTTTTTCTTCAAATGGGATTGGTAAGTGTTTCATTATTTATGTTTATGGTTGTTTTAGTTGATTCAGTTATCAAATTCCGGTAATGGATATTCCTTGCCGTTAAGCCAGAAATAGATTTCTAAAACTCTGTTCAGTTCACTTTCCAGTTTGTAAGGAAGTGCAAGTGCTTGAATTTTTTCATCGGAAAGTTCAATACTTCCTCTGCTTTGCTTATGATAGTGCCTTATAGTATTTGCGCGATCAAGTGCATGGGAATATAATTCAATTAACTCTTCAATAACTTCTTCAAGTGATTTACCACTGGAATTTGTATTGCGAGATTTAAAGATGAAATCCATTACTTAGTTGTTTTGGTTGTTTACTTAACCCTCATCATTTTAACCACCGTTGCATTTCGGCTCGGTTGGTTCTCTTGTTAAGAGATCGTGATGACTGCGACAAATGTAAAAGAGAATTCAAATTCTCAAAGTATTTGTAAATTCAGATTCTTATCTATGCCCGCATTAAATGCCCCGCACA
>DMRR01000194.1:3949-12061 GCA_003455275.1 Bacteroidota bacterium
AAGTGCTATTCTCAAACTGATTCGCTGAAAAATCATTCTGCATTTTTTATTCAGTCGAATTTTATGGTTGGAAAAATTGTAGCGAACTATAGTGACTTCCCCAAATCAACCGGAAGAAAAACTTTGTATCTCGATTTTGGTTTTTATGATAACCGAAAAAATAATTCTACTTCGCGCTACTACAATTTTCCTGCAAGCGGAATCTCTCTGTCGTATTCTTCACTCGGAAATGATTCAGTATTCGGCAGAGAAATGGATTTGGTTCCGTTCATTGATTTCAATGCTTGTCACCAGCTGAAAAATTCTTTTCACTTCCGCTTTGGAATTGGTGCTTCTTATTTCACAAAGCATTACAACCGCATTACAAATCCAACTGACGAACCAATCGGCTCATCAGTTACCTGGGCATTTGAAGCATTTATTTTTCAAAATGTTTTTTCATCGAAGCATTTGCAAGTGAAAGCCGGCGCGGGTTTCCTTCATTCTTCCAACGGGCACACACAACTTCCAAACTTCGGAATCAACTCCGCAATGCTGAGTTTGTCGTTTCAGTATTTTACAAAACCCATCACCGCGCAGCAAACAATTGTTGACCGCACTATTCCAACCGACAGAACACTTCACTTCATTCTTCAATCACGATTCGGAATTGGTTATCATGAATTCGGCGGCACCACCGGACCCACCGGCGGACCAAAAAAATTAGTTTACACCGAATCAATTTCCGGCGGACTCATTCTGAAACAGCATGTGAAACTGCGGCTCGGTTTCAGCTATCGTTTCTATGAACATTACTACGAATACATTCTGCGCAACCCGCTCGCCACCATGGAAAATCATCCTGAAAAAATTTTGAGTGCGCATCCTGTTTGGAATTCATCGGCGCTCACTTTCATTGGCAGCGGAGAATTTCTTTACAATCATTTCGGGCTTGATTTGGAAGGCGGAATCAATATTTCAAAACCATTTTATCACAACTTCAATCGCCTTTATGAGAACGATGCGCAGCCATTTTATTTTCTGAAAAGTTTTTTCGCAACGCGCATGGGGTTGAATTATTATTTCATCAGTGCACAAAAAAATCCGAAGAATAATTTTTTCATCGGCGCGCACATCAATGCAAATTTTGGTCAGGCAGATTTTTCTGAATTAAGTTGCGGCTATGTTTTCAGAGTGAAATGAAAAAACTACTTAACATTTTCTCAATCGTGCTGCTCCTCTGTTTTATTGGTGGCGCCTTCATAAGTTCGGTTAATAATCCGGAGTACAATACTGACTTGCTTTTTTATACCGGCATTTATTATCAAAACCAGGGAGATGATATCGTGAAGGCCCACAGCAGGGTGTATGACTACAAACTCATGACTTTCCCGGATGAAGTGCAGGCACAACTTACTTCAACTGAAATGGAAAAACGCTGCCGCGACAGCGCATCTTACTTTGATGAAATACTTCCATTCTGCAAAGTGAAATTGCTCTACAACTTATCGGTTCAATGGTTGACTCCACTCAGTGGCTCCCCAATTCTTTCAATGCTGTATATCTCCATCCTGAGTTATTCCCTCATTTCACTGCTGTTGTTTTTTCTTTTAAGAAAATTCATTCACACATGGCTTGCCTCAATTATTACAATTTGCATTTGCTCTTTTACCCCCATTCAGGATTCAGGAAAAATATTTACTCCGGATGCTTTATCTGCGCTGCTGATTTTTTCAGGCTTGATGTTTTTGGTTTTTGAAAAAAGTTTTTGGTTCACAATGATTTTCTGGCTGGCAGCAATCATGACTCGTCCTGAAAATATTTTATTTCCAATAATGTTTGCGACTTTCCTGATTTGGAAAACAAGGAATGAAATCAAAAGAACAATTTCTCCGGTTACAGTTGTAGTGTTGTCATTTGCTGTGTATCTGTTTACCACCAGAGTCACTGGTTCTTATGGATGGAAAATAACTTTCCAGCACTCGCTCATCAATACTGCAACCCTTCCTTCTGAATGGAAAAATATTCCGCTCACCATTGCAACATACTTCACCGCCCTTCTCCGCGAAATCATCAATCACAAAACCGGTATCCTGTTTCTTGTTTTTCTTTTTATGCTGTCATTTTTCTCTCTGAAAAATATTCAAACAGAAAAAAGAAATATTTCGTTGTTGGAAATTTATCTGCTGCTTTCCGGCGTCTTTGCATTGAAATTTTTTGTTCACCCATTCTTCGATGAACGATTTTTTATTTTGTTCTATGTAATCTCCTTTGCCTTCATTTCAATTGGAATTCTCCCGGGAAGAAAGACAATAATTCACGATACAGATTCGTTAAGCAGCTAAATCCCTTCGATATGATTAACTCCATTTTGTTTTCATTAATGCTGGTAACATCATTCCCTCAGCAAAACATCAGCTATTCAATTCCTGAAGCGCTTAAAAGAAAATTAATTACGGTTGAGGTTAAGGGTTACAACGACAAAGAAGATACTGTGTATCGTGCTTCTTATTATGGAGATTGTATAAATATGAAGATAAAAAATATTAGCGCGTCTACTGTAAATCTGAATGAATTGCCTGGCAGGTTTTTGATGCCGGATGATACCGGGCAACAAAGAATGATGATTGCTGAACCAATTTTTGTTTCTCTAAAACCCGGGCAGGAATTGAAAAGAAAGGTGAATGCTTTTTGTACCGAGAGTCATGATGCTGCACCGAATCAGGAGACCAGCTTTTCATTCGGAAATATGGCTACCGGAAACTTGCTCAGCATGTGCAAGTTCATCAGTGAAAAAAAATATTATGGCAGTGAAGCGCAAAATGCAGTTTGGTGTATGAGCAATGGAAATAACCCGGATTACATTTCTTCTTATGATGACACTGCTATTGCAAACTCACTTCGGAAGTTTGCCTGTTCATTATTAAATGTACCTTTCAAAAAAAATATTACCCCTGATGCAGGATATACTCCTTCACCCTTACTTCGTTATGTTGATGGTACCATTGAATATACAATTCAGCGCCCCCATAACATCACGCTTAAAGTTTACAATCAGGATGGACAACTGGTGAAGGAACTTGTCAATAATGTTCAGCAGGATGCGGGCGAATACAAATATGTTTATCACTTAACTGTTCCGCTCAATGACCCTAATCATCCTCATCAATGGATAACAGTTAAATATTGGATGGATGGAAAATTATTGCACGAGCAAAAGCATGTACTGACCGATTGAAATCGGGAATGAATTTTGGGAATAGCTTTTTTCCAGCGTATTTAATTGACTTATTTACCTAAACAATAAATAGGCAAACTATAAATCAGACTTTATTTCTTAGTCTGAAAAATTTCATTAACAATTGTATTACTAATAGCGGATTACGAATCAAGCATTAACTAATATAGCCGCATGAATTTTTTGGATGAGTTGAATGAAATGCAGCGCAAGGCAGTGGAGTCAACTGAAGGTCCGGTGATGATTGTGGCGGGTCCCGGTTCCGGAAAAACCCGTGTGCTTACTTATCGCATCGCGCACCTGCTCAATCAGCAGATTGATGCTTTCAATATTCTCGCGCTCACTTTCACTAACAAGGCTGCTGCAGAGATGCGCGAGCGCATTGAGAAACTCACCAACACCGAAGCGCGCAATCTTTACATGGGAACTTTTCACTCGGTGTTCGCGCGCTTGCTTCGCTATGATGCCGAGCGCATCGGGTTTCCTTCCAACTTTTCCATTTACGATACAGATGATTCACGCAGCTTGCTCAAGTCAATCATCAAGGAACTTGCACTCAACGATTCGCTCTACAAACCGAATGTGGTTCACAACAGAATCTCTTCTGCAAAAAATAGTTTGGTGGGTCCTGAAGAATACCAGAAGGATTACAACATTCAGGGCGATGATAGTTCAAGTGGTCGCCCGCGCATTGGTGAGATTTATGAAATCTACCAACGCAGATTGCAGCAGGCAGGCGCAATGGATTTCGATGACCTGCTTTTCAAGATGCACTTCATGCTCGAAAAATTTCCAGATATTCTTTACAAGTATCAGCGGCGCTTCCGCTACATTCTCATTGATGAATTTCAGGATACCAACTTCGCACAATACAGCATTGTGAAAAAGCTGGGTGACATGCATCAGAATATTTGTGTGGTGGGCGATGATGCGCAGAGTATTTATTCTTTCCGCGGCGCCACGATTGCAAACATTCTGAACTTCGAAAGAGATTATCCGGAAGTGCAGGTGTTCAAGCTCGAACAGAACTACCGAAGCACGCAACACATTGTGAATGCTGCCAACAAAGTGATTGAGCAGAACAAACTTCAAATCACGAAACAGATTTGGACGGAGAATCACGCCGGAGAAAAAATAAAACTCTTCCGAGCACTCAGCGATAACGATGAAGGTCGCTTGATTGCTGATTCAATTTTCGAAGAGAAGATGCGGCACCAGCGCCATCACAATGAGTTCGCCATTCTTTACCGCACTAATGCGCAGAGCCGCGCATTTGAAGAAGCGCTGCGCCGACTCAATATTCCTTACATCATTTATGGCGGACTTAGTTTCTATCAGCGAAAAGAAATCAAAGACATGGTTGCCTACCTGCGGCTCGGTGTGAATCATTATGATGAAGAAGCGCTGAAGCGTGTCATAAATTATCCGGCGCGCGGAATTGGGCAAACCACACTCGATAAAGCGATGGTGGTGGCAACAGAAAAAAATATTCGCCTGTGGGATGTGTTTGAAAAATCTGCTGAGCATCTCACGGGCAATCGCAGCAACTCGAACATCGAAACATTCATTTACATGATTAAGAATTTTTCGAATCAGTTGAAAACGATGAATGCTTACGAAGCTGCTTCTGCCATTGCAAAATCATCTACGCTGCTGAAAGAATTGTATGACGATAAAACAGTGGAGGGACTGAGCCGCTATGAAAACTTGCAGGAGTTGCTGAATGGAATAAAAGAGTTCACAGAAAGTGAACTTCCTGAAATCACCATTGACGGCGAACTGAAAGACGAGCAGAACAAAGACAAATCGCTCGGCGCTTATCTGCAAAATATTTCGCTGCTCACTGATGCGGATAAAAACATTGCGAATACCGACAGCGTGAAAATGATGACCATTCACTCTGCGAAGGGTTTGGAATTTCCGTGTGTGTATGTGGTGGGGCTGGAGGAAAATTTATTTCCGAGCCAGATGAGTGTGAACAGCCGCGAAGATTTGGAAGAAGAGCGTCGCTTGTTTTATGTCGCCATCACTCGTGCGAAAAACAAACTCACACTTTCATGCGCGAATACTCGTTATCGTTTTGGTTCGCTCACTTACTGCGATCCGAGTAGGTTCATTGATGAGATTGATCCGAAAAGCATTGAGGCAGTTTACACCAACGCTTCTCCTGAATTCAAACGAAATAATTTTTTGGGCGAAGACACTTACTCCAAGCCAACACAAAATTTTTCTCAGAAGAAATTTCCGAATCAAAGAAGTGCGCCGCCGAAATTTTCGAAACCATCTTCTTCTGCACCTGCACCAACATCTTCCTATCAGGCATCACCTGATTTTAAGCCGGATGATTTCCGCGACATAAGAGAAGGAATGGAAGTAGAGCATCAGCGTTTTGGTATTGGTAAAATAGAAAAGCTTGATGGAAAAGAATTTGACCGCGTGGCTCAGATCAATTTCAAAGATGCCGGTATCAAGAAAATGGTTTTGAAATTCGCGAAGCTTCGGATAATGAATAAGGCGTAGGCATTGTTTCGCTTACCACTTACATTCGCAATCGCAGATGCTAAAAAAAATCACCGCCATACTATTCGTAGCATTGTTTACTTACCAGTCGGTGGGTTACATTTTATTTTATCAGTATCAGCAAGTGAGTTATCAGTTTTCAGAATGGAAAAAAATTTCTGAAGAAAAAAATTCTACTTCAATCATGCTGAATGCAAATGATAAGCGAATTCAAAAATTGAATGGACACGAAATCCTTTTCGAAGGAAACCGCTATGACATCAGGCGCGAGAAAAATTCTTCAGGAGATGAAAAAATAATTTGTTACCGCGATTCAGGAGAAGAATTGATATTGAAAAAAATTGTTTCTGCATTCTCTCAATCGAAGAAAAGCAATTCGCCGACTCCGGCTTCAACTGATTTCTTTTCAAAAATATTTAAGTGTGATTTTTCTGTAAGCAAAAATCATTTGCTCAATCAGTTCGCGATTTCTTTTTCAGAAAATTTTTCTTCTGAAAAAAACTTTATCACTCAGCACCACCTGAATATTTTTTCTCCACCTCCTGAAATTGTGTGAAGAATTTTTTGCATCAGATGATGCAGATTTTGCCTCAGCTATTTTTCTGCTGAAGCGATTTTAATTTCTTCATTCAAAAAAAATTTACAGTGAAAAAAATTTTAGCAGCCGCGCTGTTGCTGCTTGTTCATTTTTCTAATGCGCAATCGTTCCTCAATGGATTTGTTGTGGATGCACACAACTCCAAGCCGCTTGCTTTTGCAACCGTGCAGTTGCCCGAGTTGCACTTGCTCGTGTATTCTGATTCATCGGGAAAATTTTCTATCCAAAATCTTCCTGAAGGAAATTTTATTCTGAAAGTTTCCTACATCGGTTATGAATCGTTGATTCAAACAGTGAGTGTGTCGCAGGCGAAAAATATTCTTCCGATAAAACTTGAACCCATTGAATTGGAAACGGAGGAAGTGGTGATATACGGCACGCACCAAAACGATTGGCGCAACACACCGATGGACATTGTTTCACTCGGTCGGGATGACATCAGTGGTCGCGGAAATCTTTCGCTCAGCAGCGCCATTGCAAAACTTCCGGGTATGGGCGAAATGACGACCGGAGGAATCAGCAAGCCCGTGATTCGCGGCTTGTATGGAAACCGGATTCAAACGCAGGTGCTGGGCATTCGCTTCGACAACATGCAGTTTCAGGATGAGCACGGACTTGGTTTGAGCGATGCAGGCGTAGAGCGCGTAGAAATAATTAAAGGTCCGGCATCGCTTTCATATGGCAGCGATGCAATGGGCGGTGTGATAAATGTAATTGAAGAAAACCCCGCCCGCACCGGAAAAACAGAAATGGATGTGAACCTGAAATCTTTCAGCAACACGCTGGGATATGCTGCTGACGCAGGTTGGAAGAAGGCAACGCAAAAATGGAACTTGCGCTTGCGGCTCGGAACCGAATCGCACGCCGATTACATTGATGGAAATGGTTCGCGCATTTTCAACACGCGAACCGGGGGCTATGTGGCAAAAGCATCGGCAGGTTTTCGAAAACCACATTGGGTGATGCAGAACAATTATATGTTTTCGCACTACAACTTTGGCTTCGTGCTGAATCCTGCTGAGTTCGATTCTTCGTTGCTCGATGCGCGCGGCAGCCGCAGTTTTGATATTCCCCATCACACAGTGCTGTTCAATATTTTTTCTTCGGAAAATACTTTCTTCAAAGGTCTCTCGAAAGTGAAACTGAATTTTGGTTTTCATTCGAACAACCGGATGGAGCGCGAAGGCGGCAATAAAATTTCGCTCAACATGCTGCTCTCAACCGGAAACCTTACGCTGCAATGGAATCATCCGCTCGAGCACAAAGGCGAGTGGACGCTCGGCACTGACGCCATGTTTCAGAACAATACTAATCTTGGGTCGCGCATCATCATTCCCGACGCAGATTTTTTTGAAGATGGAATTTATTTCACTGTTAATCTTCCGGTGAAAAAAATTGTGATTGAAGCAGGCGCACGGTTCGATTACAAAATGATTCAAACATTTGAAACCGGGTATCTTAACACGGTTGATACTGTTTATATAAATGCACCGGGACAAAACATTATTCCATTCTCCAGAACTTACACAGTTGCAAACGGCGCGGCAGGTGTGAGTTGGAATCCTTCAAAAGACTTGAACCTGAAACTCAATGTAGCCAGCGGTTTCAGAGCGCCGAATCTTGCAGAGCTTTCAAGCAAGGGATTGCACGAAGGAACTTACAGATGGGAAATAGGAAATCCTGATTTGAAAAGCGAACAAAATCTTAACACTGAACTTCAGATAAATTTTGAAGCGGATGATTTGCGTCTGACTGCAGCGGCATATGTCAACAGCAT
>DMRR01000194.1:12428-12657 GCA_003455275.1 Bacteroidota bacterium
AATGCAACACTCAGCGGCGGTGAGTTTACTGCCGACCTTCATCCATCTAATGTGAAGTGGCTCGACCTTACAGCTTCTTACTCGAAAGTGAATGGAAAAACTGCGAACGGCGAATTCCTTCCGTTCATTCCTACTGATAAAATTTCCGGCAGCGTGCGAATTGAATCCGATGCTGACAAAAAATTTTCAAATCCATTTTTCGAAACAGGAATTGATTACTCATTTGCTC
>DMRR01000196.1:0-14292 GCA_003455275.1 Bacteroidota bacterium
GTTGAATGCATTGGAAATATTTCTTGCCTGTAACTCCGAAATCTGTTGGTACAAATTTGTTTGAACTGCTGTTGGATAATGTTCGGCTGCTGCGGCGTAACAGGTTTCGAGGGAAACTTGAGCGAGTGAAAAGTGAAAGGTGAAAAGGAAAGCAACAAGCCCCACCAACATCTTACCCCTCCCCCAAGGGGAGGGAAAATACAGCGCAAGCAAATTACCAGCGACTGCTCCTCTCCCCTTAGGGGATAGGTCGGGAGTGGGGCTTTGGGCTTTATCGTTTAATTGCATTGATAATAAATTTTGGAATTTCTTTTTTGCGTGCTTCAATCATCAATGAAAATTTTTTGTCGCTCACATTCATCACTCCCTGAAGAAGCGGGCGGGCGACAAACGGAAACACACACATCGAAAGCATATTGATGAATAGTTGTTCGGGTTGAATAGCGATGATGTTTTTCTTTCTGATTTCTGATTCTACCTGGAGAAAAAATTTATTCAGGTTCGGACGCTTGTCATTGCTGAGCATCATCTTCACCATTTCTTCCGGATGGCGATTAATTTCATGCAGAATAAATCCGGGCAAAAATGGATTCAAGGAAATAAAGCTTATGTAGCTCTCCACAAACTTTTCAATCTTTTCAAACAATGACGCTTCGCTGCCAAGAATCGGATGCAGGCGGCCGAGCATTTGCATTTTCGCTTCCGTCATCACCACCTGAAATAATTTTTCTTTCGAACGGAAGTAATAATGAAGCAATGCTTTATTGATTCCTGCCTCATTTGCAATCTCTTCCATACGAGCCCCTGCCATTCCCTTACGCTGAAATATCCTTCTCGCCGCAGCAATAATCTTCTGCTCAGCTCCTTCCATTTCTTTAACCTTCTTGTTTAACTTCATGGTTTAACCAAATGGTTAATTGTGCAAACATAAAACTATTTTTCAATTTCAAAATTTTAATTCATTTAACATTCAATCTCGCCTGAATATTTTTCATTTGCACTTCTTATGAAAAAACTTGCACTGATTCTAATTTTTTTTCCAAGCTTTTTGTTTGCCCAATCGGGAATTGTGAGAGGGAAAATTTTTAATGCAACAAACAACCAGCCCATTGATTTTGCTACTGTGGTTTTGCTCAATACCAATTTCGGAACTCAGTCAGATGAGAGCGGCAATTATGAAATAAAAAATATTCCTCCCGGCATTTACAATCTTGCTGTGAGCTATGTTGGATTCAAATCGAAAACTGTTTTTGAAATTGAAATCACCAACGCAAAACCTGCAATCATTGATGTAGGGCTGGAAGAAAATGTGAGTGAGTTAAATGAAGTAGTTGTGAAAGGAAGTTCTTTCGACCGAAGCGAAGAGAGTCCGGTTTCATTGCGAACAATCGGTGCCAATGAAATTCAGCGCAACCCCGGCGGTAACCGAGATATCAGCAAAGTGATTCAATCGTTTCCCGGCGTGAGTTACACGGTAAGTTTTCGAAACGACATAATTATCCGCGGCGGCGCTCCAAACGAAAATCGCTTTTACCTTGATGGTGTCGAAGTTCCGAACATCAATCATTTCGCCACGCAAGGTTCTAGCGGCGGCCCAGTTGGAATGATTAATGTTGACTTTATTAAGGAAGTTGAATTTTATTCCGGCGCATTTCCGGCGAACCGTGGAAATGCATTGAGTTCGGTTTTCAGTTTTACACAAAAAGATGGCCGCACCGATAAATTAGGTTTGACCGGAACTATTGGCTCCAGCGACTTTGGGCTTACGCTTGAAGGACCGCTCACGAAAAAATCTTCGTTCCTTCTGTCAGCGCGTCGCTCCTACCTGCAATTTTTATTTCAAACGCTTGGCTTACCCTTTCTTCCGACATACAATGATTTTCAGTTCAAGCAACGGATAAAACTGAATCTGAAAAATGAAATTACGCTGGTTGGACTTGGAGCCATTGATCAGTTTGCATTAAACCTTTCTGCCGACTCAACCGATGCGCAGAAATATATTCTCGGTTATCTTCCATCTAACGAACAATGGAATTACGCGGGTGGTGTGGTGTACAAACATTTTTCGAAAAAAAGTTTTCAAACAATAGTTGCGAGCCGCAATCAACTGAACAATGAATCAAAAAAATATTTTAACAATGATGAAACACAGGCGCTCATCTTAAATTATTCTTCAACTGAAATTGAAAACAAACTACGCATTGAAAATTTATACAATCACGCCGGATTGAAAATCAACTATGGTGCAGGTTATGAGTTTGTTCAGTATCAAAATAAAACTTACAATAGAATTTCAACTCCGGCAGGTCTGAAGGAAGTGAATTACAATTCTGATTTGTCATTCAGCAAGTACTCAGCTTTTGCACAGCTCTCAAAAACATTTTTGAAAGAAAAATTAATCATCTCAGCCGGAGCCAGAACCGATTTCAATAATTATTCTGTAGTGATGAGTAATCCGCTCGGGCAAATTTCTCCGCGCATTTCTTTCACTTATAACCTGAATGAAAAATTTTCATTCAGTGCCAACTCAGGAATTTATTTTCAATTGCCTGCATATACTGTGCTTGGTTACAGAGATTCAACCGGCGAATTGATTAACAAAAAAAATGAAGTCAGTTACATTGAATGCAAACACCTTGTGGCAGGAACCGAATACAATTCGAAAAATAATTTGCGAATTGCCGTGGAAGGATTTTACAAATTGTATTCGCACTATCCGTTTCTCACTAACGATTCAGTTTCCCTCGCCAATCTCGGAGGCGATTTTGGCGTGGTTGGAAATGAACCGGCAGTTTCTACTTCTTCCGGAAAAAGTTATGGAGTAGAATTTTTGATTCAGCAGAAATACTTCAAGGGTTTTTACGGACTTGCGGCAGTAACACTATACCGAAGTTTATTCAGTGATCGCAACAATAAACTTGTTGCTGCGTCGTGGGACAATAAAATAGTTGTTGCAGCTACTCTCGGAAAAAAAATCGGGAAGAGTTGGGAGCTTGGTATCAAGTGGAGATACAGTGGCGGCGCGCCTTTCACACCTTACGATATTTCGCGCAGCTCGCTCATCAGCGTTTGGAATATTACAGGTCGCGGATTGAATGATTACTCACAACTGAATTCACAGCGCCTGAAATCTTTTCATCAGCTGGATTTTAGAATTGATAAAAAGTTTTTCATGAAGAAATGGAATCTCGATGCATACATAGATGTGCAGAATGCTTATAACTATAAAACGCAGTTGCAACCGTACCTGGATATACAGCGTGATGCGAATGGAAATGCAATTA
This sequence comes from Bacteroidota bacterium, assembly GCA_003455275.1. Taxonomy (GTDB): domain Bacteria; phylum Bacteroidota; class Bacteroidia; order Chitinophagales; family UBA10324; genus CAXBPY01. The sequence continues at coordinate 3,285 of DMRR01000196.1, forward strand.
TTAATCCCGATGACAACACACGCTATCTCACTCGTTTTGTCCCAAACGAATCAGGGACTGTGCTCCCAACTATTGGTGTGGTGATTGGGTTTTAGTTTTTCTGATGAGGCTGTTTGTTGAGTTTGCTGTTTTTAAATTCAAATAATAAAATTCTTATCCTGAAGAACTGCTTCCATTCTTTATAAATATTTTGAATATGGAATGATGAATAAATTTTATTTCAAAAATATTGTTGCAGTTAATTTCGTCCGCTAAACAACAAAGAATGCAACTCAGAACGGAGAAGGATACAATGGGAATTGTGCAGGTTCCTGCTGATAAATATTACGGTGCGCAAACTCAACGATCAATAGAAAACTTTCAAATCGCGCAAGACATAAATAAAATGCCGAAAGAAATTATTCGGGCATTTGCTTACCTGAAAAAAGCGGCGGCATTAACCAATCTTGATTGCGGAGTTCTTGCAAGAGAAAAAGCAGAGTTGATTGGAAAAGTTTGCGATGAAATTCTGGAAGGAAAATTAGATACGGAATTTCCGCTCGTGGTTTGGCAAACCGGAAGTGGAACACAAAGCAACATGAATGTAAATGAAGTGATAGCATATCGTGGTCATGTGTTGCAGGGAGGAAGTTTATTGGATGAAAAAAAATTCCTTCATCCGAATGATGATGTAAACAAATCGCAGTCGAGCAACGATACTTTCCCAACTGCCATGCACATTGCTGCATATAAAATTTTAATCGAAGTTACACTCCCCGGAATTCAGAAACTGCGCGACACACTCGCCGCAAAATCAAAAGAGTTTATGCGGGTTGTTAAAATTGGCCGAACACATTTGATGGATGCAACACCACTCACCCTCGGACAGGAAATCAGTGGATATGTTTCTCAACTTGATCATGGAATGAAGGCAATAAAAAATTCACTCGCTCACCTTTCAGAACTAGCCCTTGGCGGCACTGCAGTAGGAACTGGAATTAACACTCCGAAAGGTTATGATGTAAGTGTTGCAAAAAAAATTGCCGAACTCACCGGGCTTCCTTTCATCACTGCTGAAAATAAATTTGAATCACTCGCTTCGCACGATGGAATTGTGGAAGCACACGGCGCATTGAAAACTGTTGCAGTGAGTTTGATGAAAATTGCCAACGACATTCGATTGCTTGCATCGGGTCCGCGCAGTGGTATTGGAGAAATTTTTATACCGGATAATGAACCCGGCTCTTCCATTATGCCCGGAAAAGTGAACCCTACACAATGCGAAGCAATGACAATGGTAGCTGCGCAGGTTTTAGGAAATGATGTGGCGATAAATGTTGGAGGCGCCAATGGTCATTTCGAGCTGAATGTTTTCAAGCCGGTGATGATTTACAATTTTCTACACTCAGCAAGATTGATTGGCGATGTGTGTGTTTCATTCAATGATAAATGTGCAGTTGGATTAAAACCCATTGAAGAAAACATTCGCAGACATGTAAGCAACTCACTTATGCTCGTAACCGCACTCAATACAAAAATCGGTTATTACAAAGCTGCTGAAATTGCTCAAACCGCTCACAAGAATGGAAGCACATTGAAAGAAACAGCAATCAAACTTGGTTACTTAACAGCAGAGCAATTTGATGAGTGGGTGAAGCCGGAAGAGATGTGTGGGGAGTTACCGGAATAATTGCTTTCACGAATCTATATTCATTCAACCTGCTTCTTGTGTGTAAGAGAATTTTAATCTTTCTCTTCATTTTATCACTGAATATTATTTTGCGCTTCTTGTAATTCTATCAATGGCCGAAACAAAATTTGATTCCTTTAAAGAAGCTGTGCATGAAACTGCATTCGATAAAGAGATGCACCGCAAACTCAATTGGAATATCGGCAAGTATGCTGATACCGTAGTCAAGGGCAAGCAGCAATATCAGGAATTGGAAACTGCCAAGCAACGCGCAAAAAATATCAAGTGGAAAGCAATGGAAAACCTGGACCGCTATCTGCTTGAATTCGAAAGTAATTTTCAGCGCCGCGGAGGAAAAGTTTATTGGGCCGAAACAGCTGATGAAGCACTCAGCGAAATAGCAAATATTATAAATCGGGTTGAAGCAAAAAGCGTGGTGAAATCAAAATCAATGACCACCGAAGAAGTTCACCTGAATAATTATTTAGAGAAACTCGGAGTAGAAGTAGTGGAAACTGATTTGGGGGAATACATCCAGCAACTGGATGGCCAGCCCCCGTTTCATATCGTGACACCAGCCATGCACAAGTCGAAAGAAGATGTGGCGAAAGTGTTTAACAAACACCTTGGTACTCCGATGGAGAGCACTCCGCAAGAGTTAACTATGGTTGCGCGAAAAGTTTTGCGCGATAAATATGTACAGGCAGATGTAGGAATAACCGGAGCAAATTTTATACTGCCAGATGTCGGAGGAGTTTTGGTATTGGAAAATGAAGGCAACGCAAGATTGACTATGACTTTCCCGAAAGTTCATATTGTAATTGTTGGAATTGAAAAAGTGATTCCTTCCATTCATGACCTTGCATTGTTTCTTCCATTGCTTGCAACTTACGGAACGGGTCAGCAGATTACAGTTTACAATTCTGTTCTCACCGGACCAAAGCAGGAAGGTGAACCTGATGGCCCGGAAGAAATGCATGTGATACTGATGGATAATGGCCGAACCAATCTTCTTGATCAGGAAGAACAGCGCCAGGCCTTGTACTGCATTCGTTGTGGTGCATGTCTCAATGCGTGTCCGGTTTACAAAAATATTGGTGGTTTCAGTTATCAAACTACTTATAGCGGGCCAATTGGAAGTGTCATAACCCCTCACTTCAAAGGAATGGAAGATTTCAAGCACCTGAGTGGTGCATCTTCTTTATGCGGAGCTTGTACTGAAGTGTGCCCAATGAAAATTGAGTTGCACAATCTTCTTGTACTGAATCGCCGGGATGCTGTGAACCAGCGGCATTTTAACCGAAGTGAAAAATTCGGATGGTTTGTTTGGAAGCGTGCCATGCTGAATCGCAGGCTAATGAATTCAGGCGGTGCAGGAATAAAAAATTTTATGTTGAGATTATTATTTAAAAATACCTGGGGAAGTAAGAGAGAGCTACCAATTGTAGCGAAGAAATCTTTCCATCAATTGTGGATGGAGAAAAACAAAACCACTTAATTATTTTTTACCAGAAAAGTGCGAAATACAATTTTCGCATTAACCGTGCAACAATTCCTCTTAATTTGTTTCTCATTGATTCCTTGCGTTTCATGTAAAAATGTTTAGCTAAGAACGAACGAAAGAATTTGAAAGTATATTCTTCTCCGTCATAGTATTGTCAGAATTCTTTTATCGTGGACAAGTAATAACTTATCGAACACCCATGTTACTTTAATGTGAAATGTATAATTTCATCACCTGATTATTTTTAATAATTGGTGTTGCAATGAGAAGATTTATACAAACATTCATATTGATTGGAGTTATTACATCGGGTGCTTTTGCTCAATGTCCATTCAATCTTTCTGGTGTAGTTACCAACCTCACATGCAATGGTTCCAATGATGGAGCTGTTAATCTTTCCGTAGCTGGGGGTGCGAGCGGAAATCCACCAGTGTATTGCATGCCCGGTTACACTCAACCTGGCTGTAATTGCACTGCTACATGGGACTTCATCAATAATTTCTGGACAACAGGCGGATCAACCAATATCACAAATTTGAATTCTGGCTGTAATGGAGTTTTGCCAAACAACTACCACTACTTTGTAGGTATGGTAGTCTCAGTTATGCCTGGAGGAAGTTTTGGTGTCAATATTCAATGTGCTGCACCGGGAACAGGATGCAGTTCAACTTATCAGCATGGAATGAGAATTTGGGTTGATTGGAATAATGATGGTGATTATTATGATGCAAATGAAAATGCCTATAACACTGGAACATCAGGATTTCAGGTTTTCTCAGGAACTATTACATGCCCTATCGGAACAGCTTGTGGTTTGAAAAGAATGCGTGCTCGTTCGGCTTGGATTTCAGTTCCTAGTGATCCATGTAATACATTAAGTTATGGCGAGTGTGAAGAATATGATGTTATGGTTGGCTCTCCATACACTTATCTGTGGAGTAACGGAGCAACAACTGAGGACATATCAAATCTTGCCGCAGGAACATACATTGTAACAGTTACAAGCGGAGCAACTTCTGCTCAGGACACTTTTATTATTACACAACCACTTCCATTGCTTGCAACAATTACTGCCGGCGGTCCTACCACCTTTTGTCAGGGAGACAGTGTGATATTAACAGCAAGCGGCGCCGGCGCAACTTCTTTTACATGGAGCAATGGTTCTACTCTTAATCCGTTAACTGCTCTATCTTCTGGGATTTATTCTGTTACTGCAACAACTCCTGCAGGATGCAACTCAATCGCAACGATAAATGTCACTGTAAATCCTTCACCTCCTGCTCCTAATATTTCTGCTGCCGGTTCAACTAATTTTTGTATTGGAGGTAGTGTTACCCTTACATCTGATGCAGGGGCAGCCACAGTTTGGCAACCCTCTGGAATTATCGGATCAACTCTTACCGTGAATGTTTCCGGAAATTACACCGCAACAATTACTGACGCATTCGGATGTTCATCCTCGTCAGCACCAACAATTGTAAATGTGGTTCCTCTTCCGGTTGCCACTATTACTCCAAGCGGACCTACAACTTTCTGTCAGGGAAATTCTGTAACACTTACTTCCAATTATCCAACCGGAAATACATGGAGCACCGGAGCAACCTCATCGTCAATCAATGTAAACGCTGCCGGTAATTATTCATTCATTGTTGATTTAGGAAATGGATGTATTGATACGAGTGTTGCAACGGCGGTTGCTGTTAATCCTAATCCAACTCCAACAATAACTCCATCTGGAGTTACTTCTTTTTGCCAGGGTGGAAGTGTGACTCTTACATCAAACTATGCAGGCGGAAATAGCTGGAGCACCGGAGCAAACACAGCTTCAATCAATGTTCTTTCATCAGGTAGTTATACTCTCACTGTTACAGATGCAAATGGTTGCACTGGAACGGCAGGTCCGCAAAATGTAACCGTGAATCCAATACCGGCCGCTCCAATAATAACCCCGTCTGGTCCAACAACTTTTTGTGCGGGTGGAACTGTTACGCTTTCTTCAAATTACCCTTCAGGCAATTTGTGGAGCAGTGGTGTCAACACCTCTTCAATAACAGTTTTTGGAAGCGGAACATTTTCGGTCACCTATACCGACAATAATGGATGCACTTCTCCATCAAGCAGTATTCAGATCACTGTAAATCCTGTTCCGACTGCTGCCATTACAGCGAGCACGCTTTCACTTTGTCTTGTAAATACACTGACTGTGGCTTACAATGGAACGGCCAGCGCATCGGCTGCGTACAATTGGGATTTTGATGGTGCTACAGTTTTGAGCGGAAGCGGTCAAGGTCCATACAATTTGAGCTTTCCGGCTGCAGGTAATTATACGATTACAGTTGATGTGACAGAGAATGGCTGCACAAGTCCTGTTGCTTCTGCAAACATTACGGTTTACAACAATCCAACTTCTTCATTTACTATTTCTGACGACACCATTTGCAGCGGCGAAACTGTTTCTCTCCAGTATTCAGGCAATGCAGGTTCTACCGCAAACTATATCTGGGATCCGGGAGCAGGAATTATAAGCAGTGGCAGTGGACAAGGCCCAATATCAGTTGTAATTAATGCTCCGGGAACAAATACTGTTTCGCTTCAGGTTTCCGAAAACGGGTGCGCTTCTGTAACAACTAATCAAAGTGTTTTTGTCAACGCATTGCCACAGGTTATTATGAATGCCGCCCCTCATTCCGCTTGCGATTCACTGACTACGGTTATTTCAACTTCTACTCCCGGTGTTTCTTATTCATGGAATATTTCTGATGGAACCACGGAGACTTCAACTTCTTTCCAGCATTATTTCGGAAACGGAGTTTATGATGTAACATTGACAGTGACTGATGCAAACGGATGTTCTAAAACACTCACTCAGCCCGGATACATTGTTGTGTTACCAACACCGGTCGCAGCCTTCTCTTACAAACCAACTACTGATTCTGCTGTTGATCTTTCTGACGCAGTATTTTATTTCACTAACCTTTCAAGTAATGCTTTTTCATATAATTGGGATTTTGGCGACAATCTTCCCAGCTCGCTCATGAATCCGTATCATCAATATTTTGATACCGGAAGTTTTCATGTTACGCTTTATGCAATTAATGAACTCGGATGTTATGACAGTGCCAGTGCCGGACCATTTATTGTGAAAGAAGATCCAAGTTTTTTTATACCAAATGCATTTACACCAAATGGTGATGAACTAAATGATGTTTGGAAAGTTTATGGCGCAAGACTGATAAATGTAGATATAAATATTTTCGATAGAACCGGAGAGCTTGTTGGGCAGATTCATTCAATAAATGATTCGTGGGATGGTACTTTTCTCGGAAAAAAACTTAACACCGGTGTATTTGTTTATAGCGGCGTGATTCAGTTTGATACAACTAAAAAGAAAAAAGTACGGGGAGATATTAATCTATTCCGCTAAACTTATTTCTTAAGTATTTCCAGGAATTTTTGATAGGTTGAAGAGATGGAATGAAATTGTTCCACTTTATTTCGTGCACTAGTTCCGATATTTTTTCTCAATGAAGAATTCAAAATTAGCGTCCTGATTTTTTGTTCCCATTCCTCAGTTGTATTGGCAATCAGAATATCTTCTCCATCTTTAAAGTGAGGCGATAATCCAAATGGAGAGCCCACCATTGGAATTGCGGCTGCTGCATACTCCAAACTTTTGTAAGCAACTTTTCCTCTTGAGAAAACAGTATCTTCAGGCAACGGATAAAGCGAGATGTCTGATTCAGCGAGGAGTTTGAAAAAAGTTTTTTCATTCCATTGCAGATGCCGAATGATTTTGCTTTTGAATCCGCCATCCACCTTGCATATCATCAACAGTTCAAGAGGAGTTGACTCATTTATTTTTTCAAGGACAGGAATTATGGTTTCGAGATAAATGACATTGTAAATACTTCCTGTCCAGAAAATTTTTATCGGCGCACTCAGCTCATAATTGTTTTTGATTTCATACTTCGTAAGATTCAAGCCGAGATCATTGATCAAAACATTTGAATTATACTTTTTAAAATACTGAGCAAGAAAATCATTCACTACAGAAACTTTATTGCAACACCGTGCAATTGCATTATAGAATTCAGGATTGCGCTCATAGTCCGCATCAAAAAAATCCACTGTGACATTTGGATTGATTTTGCATATTAATTTTTCGAGATACGGAGTCTTCTGATCATAGTAAAGCGAGAACAGATTCCGCTGAAAAAAAACTGTCTTGTAATTACCTGCGGCGAGCACTACAAATAATCTTCTCCAGAAAAGAAGTGAGAGATAAAAAAATTCTACTGTGCGGCTCTTTGCATTGAAATAAATGTTATCATGAAATTTGTGAGAACAGGTATAATGAATCCGGTATTTGTATCCATCCTTTTCCATCATCGGCAAGTAAACCTGGAAACGCGAAACCGTTCCTGTGTTGTCTTTATGTGTGAATGGGAAAAACAGGAAATCTTTTTTCGGATTTTTTCTTCTGAATAAAAATGAAACTGAGATGAGAATAATTACAGTTGCTCTTCCGAAGAAAAGCGAGAGGAGCAGAATGAGATAAGCAAACCGTTCGAGTTGCTTTAAGAAGAATGGTGGATGTTTCTGCACGCGGTAAAAATAATTCCGCGTTTAATTCATTTCAGGTTTGAGCGCAAGCTTCACCAACACTTTATTTCCTTTGTCAAGATATTTCATATCGAGATAAGAATTCACAATCGCAATTCCGCGACCGTGATTATCAAATACACGCGAATCATCGAAGCGCAAATATTTTTCGTAATCAAAACCACTGCCTTCATCTTCCACCAGAACATGCAGCTTACCATCTTCTTTTTTCAATGACACATGCACCATTCGTTTTTGATAATCAGGAAGCGCAAGCCTCTTCTGAATTTCATCCTGCAGGTTTCCTTTCTCAATCAATATTGTTTTCTCTTCATAAGTGATGGCAAGGTTTCCATGCTCCACTGCATTGGTGAGCAACTCTGAAACATACATTGCTTCTTCAGGGTTTGCGCAAATGTTTGCGATTCGCACCGCAAGAAATTCGCCTTCGGCAACCGAGCGATAACGAAACACCGCTGAGTCAAGCAAGCGGAAGGAATTTTCGGCAAGGCGGAGTTTGGTGAGCAATTCTTTCTGATGAAGATGATCTTCCACTGCTGCATGAATAGTGGAAAGCAGAACCTCGCGCTTTACAGGTTTTGTTAAATAATAATAAGCTCCGGCATCAATTCCTTCCTTGATGTTCTCAGGTTTGTCCATACCGGTTTGCATTATTACCTGTATGCTTTCATATTGCGGTTGCGCACGAATCCATTTCAGTAATTCAATACCGGTCATCTGCGGCATTTCCCAATCAAGCAGAATTACTGAAACATGCTCGTGATTCTTCGCCAAAATTTCCTGTGCATCTGATGCATCACCGGCGGTGAGAAGAGAATATCCTTCATTGGAAAGAAGAGGGGACACCAGCTTTATGAATATCGGGTCATCATCAACAAGCAGAATGGTGTGAATCATATTTATTTCTTCAGTTCAAAAATAATTTCTGTTCGTTAATTCATTTTCCCAGCAAGCACAGCAATCTTTTTTTCTGCGTGAACATTACCTCTCAAATCGAAATACTGGAACCAGATAATGTAGGCACCCACTTCAGCACGAATCTTTTCATCAGTAATTCCATCCCAAACAAAAAATCCTTTTTGTTCAAGCAGTGCATTCTTCGCAATGCTCCGGACTAAGACTCCGCGATCATTAAACACAGAAACAGTGGCAACATATCCTGGAGCATCAAGATTGTAATTGATGAGCAGCACATCATTGTATCCATCCTGATCGGGCGAAAAAGTTGGGGGTTCGATGGTGATGTTGTTATCCGCATTCGGATTTTGGAATTGAGAATTCACATAAGCCGGAGTTCCGAAACCAACTGTACTGGCAGCGGAATGCCAGTTCAATGAATCCTGTGTTGCAGCACCGTAACTGATTCTTTCGAGCGAAACACCTTCGTGTGTATTCAACAATGCGAACTGCCATTTATCAGAGTAGTGAAGCTCGTCTAAAATATTTCCGGTGTTGGTGAGAAGAACAACTTTTCCTTCATCATCATTGAAGGAAGGAAGCGCACTGACTTCAACAATGTTCTGCGGGTTCGGTGTCATGTAATTTGCTTTTACCCAATCAGCATTTTCAGTGAGCACCGCAAACTCACCAGGTAGCAGAAGAAATCCATCGCTGCAAACAGCAGGGTCTTTAATGGCGCCGCTGTCGTCGCGCGATGCAATGATGAGTTGATTGAGGTCGAGCGTTTTTTCAGAATGATTGTAGAGTTCTACATAATCATAACCTCCTGAGGCAGGGTTGTAAAGAATTTCATTGATGATTACATCCAATGAATTCGGTAAATCGGGTATGGCGAATCGTGCGGTGTTATTGCTGCCAATAATATTTCCAACACAATCAGAAATATTAGTTGCAGTAATTGTATAAACTGTTGAAGACTGAATCACATTGCTAAATGAAACATCCACAACAGAGAAATCATTTTTTGCAATCACTGATGAAACGGTGAGTGAAGGATTGACAGAATAATTTGAAGTAAGAATTGCAATACCGCTATCAAGCGGCTCATTGAAGTAGAGCCGGATATTCTGATTATCTAGAATAATTGCGCGAAGAAGTTCAGGTGCATTTGTATCAGGGTTATTTGCAAAAACAGAATTTCTTTTTCCCGGAGTTCCTCCGTTTGAATTGGTGCTTGCTTTCCAATCATTAATTCCTCCGCACGGATTATTCGGATCAATTCTTTCGAGCGACCATCCTCCTCCATCCTTCAGTGCATCCTGATACCACGATGAAGAATAATTGACTGCATTTATGAGCTTACCGCTTCCATCGCGCAGTTTCAAACTGTCGCCATCATCGTTCAGCGAAGGCAAGGAAGAAAGCCCGAGTGCATTTCCAAAAACAGAAAGCGAAGCGTAATCAGAAGCATGACACAGAATGAGAAAACTATCCGGAGCAAGAATGTAGAAAGGCAAAGTGTAATCAGAAGTAGCATCGCTGAAAGTCCATCCGCCCAAATCAATATTGAAAGCGGAGCGATTAAAAAACTCGACCCACTCTGCATCTGGTAAACCAACAGTTGGTGTTGGGTTCGCCATAATTTCATTGATCAGCACATCGTATTGGTGCGGCTGATAATAACTAAACTGAATTGTTCCGTTCGAAATCGCATTTCCTGAATTATCCTGAACTCCGTTGCAGGTGAGCGTATAGGTTGTTGCATTTTGCATTGCAGTTCCGAGTGTAAGATGCACCAATGAAAAATTACCGGCATCACGGACAGCTGCAGAAGGAAAACCCATGGTGGTGATTGAATAATTCAGATTGAGTTGAGCTGTATTTAACTCAACTGCTTCACTGAAACCAACATCTACATGCGTTGCGTCAATTACAGTGGCCGTGAGAATTGAAGGCGGAGTTACATCCACAATGATGGGACCGGCATACACATCATCAAAAAAATATTTCGTGTTGTTGCTTGCCGAGTATTTCACCAATACACCGAGATAGGCGCTGGTAGTGAAAGTCAAATCATTTACAGTTCCCTGCAAAATATAATTGGCCCCTGTTCCGGTGTTGTCGTAGTAGAGTGAAAAATTACCGGAAGCATCGCAAGTCACTTTCACCTTCATCGGGTTGTTAGATGAACTGGATACAGTTCCGTCTGTGCCGTCAATGATCATAGTTTCCGCTCCGGCAACTTTTTTATACAGCGAAACTTCATCATTAGTATTTCCAATCTTTACAAAATAGCCGCTCACTAATCCTTC